>LSTF01000035.1 GCA_001644455.1 Betaproteobacteria bacterium SCGC AG-212-J23 | reverse complement strand
CATGGCGGTGATCGCCGACGACATCGCCTACGGCCACGAGATGTGTGCCGGCTTCATGCGCGTCTTCGAGGAAAACGGCGGCAAGGTGGTACAGCGTTTGTTCTCGCCGTTGACCGTTCCGGACTACGGGACGTACCTGGCGCAGCTGAAGACCGACGTGGATGGCCTGTTCCTCGGTTTCGCCGGCTCGAACGGCTTCCGCTTCACGCGGCAGATGAACGAGTTCGGCCTGATCAAGAAGGTCACCCCGGTGGGCGGCATGACCGCGCTCGACGAAGCGGTGCTGCGCAACATGGGCGACGAAGCGCTCGGCATCGTCACCTCCTGCTGGTATTCGGCGGAGATCGAGAACCCGATCAACCGGAAGTTCGTCGAGGCGTTCCGCAAGGAGTGGAAGTACGACCCGGGCTTCTACGCCGCGGCGACCTACACCGAGGCGGCGGTGCTCGATGCGACGCTGCAGCGGGTCAAGGGCAACATCGAGGACAAGCAGGCCTTCATGAAGGCCGTGCGCTCGATCAAGGTCGACACCTGCCGCGGCCCGGTGCGCTTCGACGAATACGGCAACGTGGTCGGCAACATCTACATCCGCAAGGTGGAGCGCAAGGACGGGCGCCTCGTGAACCGGGTGATCCACACCTACCCGAACGTGAGCCAGTTCTGGACCTACAAGCCGGAGGAATTCCTGAAGAATCCGGTGTACTCGAGGGATTTCCCGCCGTACAAGAACCTGGAGGGATAGGTCCTGCAGTATTGGGCGATCCAGACGCTGAATAGCCTGGCGCTGGGAGGATTGCTGTTCCTCCTGGCCGCCGGCTTTTCGCTGATCTTCGGCCTGATGAGGATCGCGAACCTGACGCACGGCGCGCTCTACATGCTCGGTGCCTACATCGGCGTGAGCATCCTCAAGACCGTGCCGAACCTCTGGGTGGCCGCGATCCTCTCAGGCCTGGTCGTCGCGGTTTTTGGGGGTCTGCTGGAGAAACTGATCCTTAGACGGCTGGGTGGCAACGTGCTGGGCCAGGTCCTGGTCACGCTCGGCATCGCCTTCATCCTCGCCGACTTCTGCCTCGTGGTCTGGGGCGGCGACCCGATCCCGGTGCCGACGCCGGCGTTCCTGCAGCGGCCGGTGCGCATCGCCGGCCTGGCGTTCCCGGCCTATCGCCTCGCCGTCGTGATCATCGCCATCGCCGTCGGGATTGGCTTGTTTTTGTTTGTTGAAAAAACCCGATTGGGCGCCATGATCCGGGCCGGGGTCGACGACCGCGACATGGCTCGCGCCGTGGGCATCCCCGTCTCGCGGCTGTTCACCACGGTGTTCTGCCTCGGCGCGGCGCTCGCCGGCGCGGGCGGCGTGATCGGCGGGCCGATCATGTCGGCGTACCCGGGCCTCGATGCGGACATGCTGCCGCTCGCGCTGATCGTCGTCATCCTCGGCGGGGTCGGCAGCCTGGTCGGCGCCTTCGTCGGCAGCTTCATCACCGGCTTCGTCTACACCTTCGGCGTCGCGCTGCTGCCCGACCTCGCCTACGTCATCCTCTTCCTGCCGATGATCCTGGTGATCGCCTTCCGGCCGCGCGGGCTGTTCGGGAAGTTCGCGGCATGAGGAAGAATTGGGGCTGGCTTGCCCTGGTCATTGTTTCTTCTCTATTTCCAATGGTGGGCGGCGAGTACTACGTCAACCTCGGCAGCCAGATCTTCATCTTCGCGGTGTTCGCCGCGAGCATCAACCTGCTGCTCGGCTACGGCGGCCTGCCGACGCTCGGCCACGCCGCGTATCTCGGTGTCGCGGCCTATCTTGCGGCGCTCTGCGCGCTGAAGCTTGGCTGGGGACATCTCGCCGCGGCGCCCGCCGCGCTGGTCGGCACGACGCTGATGGCGGCGGCGTTCGGCCTGATCGCGCTGCGCGCCACCGGCCTCGGCTTCCTGATGCTGACGCTCGCGCTGTCGCAGGTGCTGTGGGGCACGGCGCTGCGCTGGGTAGCGATGACCGACGGCGACAACGGCCTGCGCGGTCTGACGCGCCCCTTCGGCATGGACGACGCGAAGTCGTTCTACTACTTCACCCTCGCTGTCACCGTGTTTTCGCTCTGGATGATGGCTCGCTTCGTGACCTCGTCCTTCGGCGCGGCGCTTGCGGGCACGCGCGACCAGGCACGGCGCATGAGCGCGCTCGGGCACAACGTCTGGATGGTGCGCTGGATCACCTTCATCTACGCCGGCTTCTGGGGCGGGGTCTCGGGCCTGCTGTTCGTCTACTACCACAAGTACATCCACCCGGTTTCGCTCTCGCTCGCCAATTCCGCCGAAGGGCTGCTGGCGGTCATCGCCGGCGGCTCGGGCACGCTCGCCGGGCCGCTGGTCGGCGCGGCGATCGTCATGCTGCTCAAGAACTACGTCTCCGCGTACGTCGAGCGCTGGAACATGCTGCTCGGCTTCGTCTTCGTGGTCATCGTCGTGTTCATGCCGGACGGAGTCGTTCCGGGAGTGAAGAGGCTGTGGCGGCGCTACATATCCAGAGCCTGAAGAAGGCCTTCGGCGGTCTGCCCGCCATCAACGACGTCTCGCTCAAGGTCGAGGAGGGCGAGCGGCGCCTGATCATCGGCCCGAACGGCGCCGGGAAGACGACGCTCTTCAACCTGGTGACGGGTGACCTGAACAGCGATTCAGGACGGATTTTTCTTTTCGATACTGAAATAACCAGGAGAGCCACGCACCGCCGCGTGCACCTCGGGTTGGCGCGCACCTACCAGATCATCACGCTCTTTTCCAAGGACACCCTCGAGCACAACATCGCGCTTTCGCTGCTCGGGTTGTCCAAGGAGCGGTGGAACACCTTCGGCAGGAACCATTCCCCGGAAGACGCGAAGGCCGTGCTCGCCATGGTCGGCCTGGAGCACCTGGGGCAGCGGCCGGTGTCGGAAGTGGCCTATGGGGAAAAGCGAAGACTGGAAATCGCCATGGCCCTCGCGCAGAAGCCGCGCGTGCTGCTGCTCGACGAGCCGCTCGCCGGCCTTTCGCGCGAGGAGCGGGGCGCCGTCAAGCAGCTCATCTCGAAGATCCCGCGCGAGACCACGGTGGTGATGATCGAGCACGACATGGACACCGCGCTCGATATGGCCGAGACGATCACCGTGCTGCACTACGGGCGCGTGATCGTCGAGGGCACGCGCCAACAAGTGGTCGCCGATCCGAAGACGCGCGAGGTCTACCTTGGCCACTGAGGCGCTCGCCCTCGACGGCATAGATGCCCTCTACGGGGATTCGCACGTTCTCCATTCGGTGACCTTTTCCCTGCAGGAGGGCCATGTCCTGGCCCTGCTGGGCAGGAACGGCGCGGGCAAGACCACCTGCATGAACGCGATCATCGGCTTCCTGCCGGCGCGCAAGGGCGAGATCCGCGTCTTCGGCGAGCGCGTCGGCCGTCTGTCGCCGGAGGCGATCGCGCGCAAGGGCGTCGGCCTCGTGCCGCAGGGCCGGCGGGTCTTCCCGACCCTCACTGTGAAGGAAAACCTGATCGTCGCTGCGCGAGGCAAGAACCAGCTGGATCACGTGTTCGAACTGTTCCCGCGCCTCAAGGAGCGGACCGAGCAGCACGCCGGCTCGCTTTCGGGCGGCGAGCAGCAGATGCTCGCCATCGGCCGCGCGCTGATGGGCAACCCCCGCGTGCTGCTCATGGACGAGCCCTCGGAAGGCCTCGCGCCGCTGATCGTCGCCGAGGTCGGGCGCACCATCGCCCGGCTCAAGGCCGAAGGGCAGTCGATCGTGCTGGTCGAGCAGAACGTGAAGCTCGCCTTCGACCTCGCCGACGAGGTCGCGATCCTCAATACCGGGCGCGTCGCCTTCGCCGGACCGGCCAGCGCTGCGCGCGACAACGAATCGCTGATCACTCAACACCTGGGAGTTTTCTAGATGATGTACAGCTGCGCACCCGCTTCGGGCGGTTCGGTGAAGACCGTAAAAAGGAAGGGCAAGTCTCTGCGCATCGACATCCACTGCCACTACGCCAACCCGGACGTAGCGGCGAAGGTTGCCGACCGCAATCCCGCGCAGTACGAGCCGTCGGTGAAGTTCGCCAACGCGCTGACGCGCGAGACCAACGTCAAGCAGATGCGCGACCGCGCGGCGAAGCTCTCCAGCATCGAGGTGCGCCTGAAGGACATGGACAAGATGGGCATCGACATCCAGGCGGTGTCGCCGGCGCCGCAGCAGACCTACTACTGG
The DNA here is from genome assembly GCA_001644455.1 of Betaproteobacteria bacterium SCGC AG-212-J23. Lineage (GTDB taxonomy): Bacteria > Pseudomonadota > Gammaproteobacteria > Burkholderiales > SG8-39 > SCGC-AG-212-J23. The sequence continues at coordinate 31,126 of LSTF01000035.1, read as the reverse complement.
ACCGAGCCGGGCGAGGGCGCGCAGCTCGCCCGGCAGGTGAACGAGCGCATCGCCGAGATCGTCGCCAAGTGGCCCGAGCGCTTCGTCGGCTTGGGCACCGTCCCACTCCAGGACCCGGACCTTGCGGTCTCGGAACTGAACCACGCCGTGAAGACCCTTGGTTTGCGCGGTGTCGAAATCAATCCCAGCGTCAACGGCATGGACCTCACCGACAAGCGATTGATGCTGGAAAAGTTCTTCGCCAGGGCGGAGGAGCTGGACATCGTCATCTTCATGCACCCGATCGGCTTCACCCAGGGCGAGCGGCTGCTGGACCACTATTTCAACAACGTCATCGGCAATCCGCTCGAGACCACGGTGGCCGCGAGCCACCTCATCTTCGACGGCGTGATGGAGCGGCATCCGAAGCTGAAGATCGTGCTGCCGCATGCCGGCGGCTACCTCGCTCACTATTGGGCGCGCATGGACCACGCCTGGCGGGCGCGGCCCGACTGCCGCACGGTGCTGAAGAAGAAGCCCACCGAGTCGCTGGAGAAGTTCTACTTCGACACCATCACCTTCGACCGCACCATGCTGCGCCAGATGGTGCAGCGCTATGGGGCGGACCACGTGCTGTTGGGGACCGACTATCCCTACGATATGGGCATGGAGCACCCGGTCGATTTCATCGGCGGAACCCCCGGGATTTCAGCGGCTGACAAGGGGAAGATCATGGGCAACAACGCGGCCCGCCTGCTAAAGATTGATTACAATAAAGATTCCAGGAGGAGGAAAACATGAAGCAGTCCAGACGCAATGCATTGAAGGCCGGCGCAGCGATTGCCGCCGCTTCGGCGCTGCCGCGGTTTGCGATCGCGCAAGCCGGCACGGTGAAGATCGGCATGAGCATGCCGCAGACCGGCGCGCTCGGCGCCGGCGGCCAGGCGGCGCTGCTCGCGCTGCGCATGTGGGTCGACGAGGTGAACGTGCGCGGCGGCCTGCTCGGCAAGCGCGTCGAGTTCATCGTCTACGACGACCAGACCAACCCGGCCAACACCCCGGGGATCTACACCAAGCTGCTCGACGTCGACAAGGTCGACCTGCTGATCGCGCCCTACGGCACCGTGCCGACCGCGCCGATCATGCCGCTCGTCAAGGAGCGCAAGAAGCTCCTGATGGGCAACTTCTCGTTCCAGGTGAACGCGAAGGTGCAGCACGACATGTGGTTCAACAACTCGCCGTGGAACGACGCCTCGAGCTGGTCCGACGGCTTCTTCCGCGCCGGGCAGAAGGCGGGCGCGAAGAGCGTCGCCATCCTCGCCGCCGACAACGACTTCGCGCAGAACCTGGCGAACGGCGCGCGCACCCTGGCGAAGAAGGCCGGCATCAAGTCGGTATACGACCAGAACTACCCGCCGACGACCACCGACTTCTCGTCGCTGATCCGCGCCATCCGCGCCGCCAAGCCGGAGATGGTGTTCGTCATGTCCTACCCGAACGACTCGGTCGCCATCGTGCGCGCGGTGAACGAGATCGGCCTCGGCCCGCAGGTGCAGATCTTCGGCGGCGGCATGGTCGGCCTGCAGTTCACGCCGATCATGGCTTCGCTCGGCAGCCTGCTGAACGGCGTGATGAACTACAACTCCTACGTGCCGGGCATCAAGTACCCGGGCATCGAGGACTTCCTCAAGCGCTACAGCGCGCGCGCCAAGGAAGCCAAGGTCGACCCGCTGGGCTTCTACCTGCCGCCGTTCAACTACGCCATCGGCCAGATGCTCGAGCAGGCGGTGAACGGCGCGAACAGCATCGAGGACGCGAAGATCGCCGCCTACCTGCGCAAGAGCGAGATGCGCACCATCGTCGGCCCGATCAAGTTCGGCAAGGACGGCGAGTGGGCGCAGGCGCGCGTGGTGCAGGCGCAGTTCCGCGGCATCGCCGACAAGGACGTCGAGCAGTTCCGGCAGATCGGCAAGCAGGTCGTGGTCTATCCGGACGCGTACAAGACGGGCGACGTGATCACGCCCTACGACAAGGCGCGCAAGGCGAAATAGGCGCTCATCAACCCAAACCAACGGCGCGGAACCCCCGCGCCGTTTTTTTGAACATGACGATCCTGGGGCTTCCTTCGGAGCTGTGGTTTGAGGCGGTGATGTTCGGCATCCTGCTGGGCTGCTTCTATGCCGCGGTGAGCATTGGCCTGTCGGTTTCCTTCGGCCTGCTCGACGTGCCGAACGTCGCCCACCCCGCGGTGATGATCGTCGGCTCCTACTGCACCTGGGCGCTCTGGGACCGGGGACTCGATCCGATCGTCGCCGGCGTGCTGCTGATGCCCCTGTTCTTTGTCGTCGGCGTGCTGCTCTACCGCTTCTACCATGCGTCGTTCGAGAAACGAGGGACGGAGGCGGGCGTGCGCGGCCTGGCGTTCTTCTTCGGCGTCGCCTTCATCATCGAGGTCGGCCTGATCCTCATCTTCGGCGTCGACCAGCGCTCGGTGCAGGCCGAGTACATCGGCAGCAGCCTCGAGCTCGGCGAATATCGCTTCCCGTACCGGATGCTGGTTGCGTTCGGCGTCGCACTGGTCCTGACCTTTGCGCTCACCTTGTACCTGTCGAAGACCTTTACCGGCCGGGCGATCAAGGCCGTGGCCCAGGACGAGGCGGCGCTGCGCCTGATGGGCGCGAACCCGGTGCGCATCAAGCAGTGGGCCTTCGGCATCGCCACCGGCGTCTCCGCGCTGGCCGGCGCGATGCTGATCATCGTCGGCCCGGTCGAGCCGGCGATGGACAGGGTCTACATCGGCCGCACGTTCTGCGTGGTGGTGCTGGCCGGGCTCGGGAGCATGACGGGCACGCTCGCAGCGGGCCTGATCCTGGGAATCGCCGAATCCATCGTGCTCATGCATCCCGACCTCGGCGCCTCGTGGGCGCCGGCAGTGGCCTTCAGCCTGCTGCTGATCGTGCTCAGTGTGAGGCCGCAAGGCCTGTTCGGCCGATGAGATTCTGGATCGGCGCGCTGCTGCTCGCCATCGCCGCCGGCGCACTGGCCGTGAGCGGCGTCAACGAGTACTTCTTTTTCGCGGCGTACGTCGTCATCACCTACATCGTGCTGGCGACGGCGTGGAACATCCTCGGCGGCTACGCGGGCTACGTGAACTTCGGCACACCGGCGTTCTTTGGCTCCGGCGCCTACGCCGCGGTGGTGCTCTTCCAGGCGCTGGGCGCGCCGCTGGTGGTGCAGATCGCCGCCGGCACGGCGATGGGCGCGGCGCTCGGCTTCGGCGTCGGCGTCATGACCTTGCGCCTGCGCGGCATCTTCTTCGCCATCGCCACCGTCGCCGTGGTGTTCATCATGGAAACGCTGATGATCAACTGGCGCTACGTCGGCGGCGCGACCGGCCTGCAGCTGCAGCGGCCGGAGGTGATGGCGCCGTTCGCGACCTACGCGCGCATGCTGTTCTTCGTCATGACCGTCATGGCGATCGCCGCGGTCGGCATCGCGCGCTACATCCAGACCTCGTGGGTCGGCCGCGGCCTGCGCGCGGTGCGCGACTCGGAGGAGGCGGCCGAGGCGAACGGCGTGCCGACCCTGAAGCTGAAGCTGATCGCCTGCGTCGTCTCGGGCGGCCTGATGGGCGCGGCCGGCGCGCCGATGCCGATGTACCTCAGCTTCATCGAGCCGGCGTCGACCTTCAGCCTGAACTACGCCATCGGCGCGCTCGCCGCACCGATGATCGGCGGCACCATCCACTGGCTGGGGCCGGTGATCGGCGCCATCGTGCTCGCCTCCCTGCAGCAGATCGTGACGGTGACCATCTCCGGCGAGATGAACGTGCTGGTGGTCGGCGTGCTGCTCGTGCTCTTCGTCGTGCTCGCGCCCGACGGCATCCTCGGACTGTTCAAGCGATGGCTGAAAAGCTCCTCCAGGTAAGCGGCGTCTCGAAGCACTTCGGCGGCTTCACTGCGCTGGCCGGGGTGAGCCTCGACATCGCCCAGGGCGAGCGCTTCGGCCTGATCGGGCCGAACGGCTCGGGCAAGACGACGCTGATCAACTGCATCTCCGGCCTGCTGCGCAACGAATCCGGAAAAATAGTCTTCGCTCAGAAAGAGATCAGCGGGCTGGCGGCCTACCAGCGGACGCGGCTCGGCATCGCGCGCAGCTTCCAGGTGCCGCGACCGTTCACCACCATGTCGGTGCTGGAGAACCTGCTGGTGCCTTCGGCCTACGTGCTGCACCTCAAGGACAGCGAGGGCGAGACGATGGCGATGGAAATCCTGAAGAGCATGGGGCTCGCCGACAAGGCGCAGGTGCGGGCGAGCCAGCTCTCGCAGGTCGAGCTGCGCAAGCTGGAGCTGGCGCGCGCGATGGCGGCGAAGCCGCGCCTGCTCATCTCCGACGAGGCGATGGCTGGACTGGCCGGGAACGAGGTCGACGAAGTATTGGAAATACTTTTTGAATTGAATGCAAAAGGCATAACGATCATCATGATCGAGCACATCATGCAGGCGGTGATGCGCTTCTCGCAGCGCGTCGTCTGCCTCGATGCCGGCAAGATCATCTGCGAGGGCACGCCGGCGTCGATCGTCGAGAACCCCGACGTGCAGAAGGCCTACCTTGGCGCTTGAGCTGAAGATCGAGGGAATCGACGCCGGCTACGGCGCGGTCCGGGCGCTGCACGGGATTTCTCTTTCCATCAACGAAAAGGAAACGGTCGCGCTGCTCGGCACCAACGGCAACGGCAAGAGCACGCTCATGAAGTGCGTCATGGGAATGGTTCGTCCCACACAGGGCAGCATTACGCTCTCCGGGGTCGACCTGACGAAGCTGTCGACGGAGGAGATCGTGAACCTCGGTGTCGCCATGGTCCCCGAGGGTCGTCGTCTTTTCCCGAAGCTCACGGTCGAGGAAAACCTTCTCCTGGGCGCGTTTCGGCCGCTCGCCCGGAAGGAGATCAAGAGCAACCTCGACTTCTCCTACGAGGCGTTCCCGGTGCTGAAGGAGCGGCGGCGCCAGCTCGCCGGCTCGATGTCGGGCGGGCAGCAGCAGATGCTCGCCATCGCCCGCGCGCTGATGTCGGCGCCGAAGCTGCTGCTGGTCGACGAGCCTTCGGTGGGCCTTGCGCCGATCCTGGTATCGCACACCATCACCAAGATCAAGGAGCTCAAGGAAAAGTACGGCCTGACGGTGCTGATGGCGGAGCAGAACTTCCACCAGGCGATCCGCATCGCCGACCGCGGCTACATCATCGTCCACGGCGAGATCCGCTTCCAGGGCGACGTGAAAGCGCTCGAGCAGAACGAGCTGGTCAAGAGCTACTACCTAGGCACATGAAGATCCATGTCGGCTTCTATGGCGCTGTAATGGGCTTGGCCGGCCTCGGTCTCACGGCGCGCAGCGTGGCGACGGTCTGGCCGGGCGTGGTTCGCGCGCCGGCCTACCTGACCGAGCCCTGGATCTTCCTCGGCGCGATCGCGCTGGTGGTTCTCCTCATCCTGTATTTCCTGAAGGGCGTCGAAGAGATAAAGGCAGATTTCGCCAATCCCCTGACGATGGGCTTCTGCGGCGCGCTGCCGGTCGGCATGTCGCTCGTCGCCGGCGGCATCGGCTCGTACTGGCACGACGCCGGGGTGTGGCTGTGGTGGCTCTCGTTCGTTCTCCTCACGCTGCTCCAGGGATGGGCGCTGCTGCGGCTCCTCTCGGGCGGCGTCGAGCTCGGGCAGATCAACCCCGGCTGGCTGATCATCCTCGTCGGCGGCATCGTCCTGCCAGGGCCGGGACTGCTGCTCGGCCTGAGCGAGGCGTCGCACTTCACGTTCGGCGTGTCGGCGACGGTGGCGCCGATCCTGATGGCGCTGCTTTTCTACCGCGCGATCGTCGGGCCGCCGCTTCCGGACGCGTTGCGGCCGACCTGGTTCATCCTGCTCGTGCCCCCTTCGCTGATCTACGTGAACGGGCTCGCGCTGTTTCCAGAAATGGTCTTTCTGGAGAACCTTTTCTACTTCGCGCTTGTCCTGGCCGCGGCGCTGCTCGCGATCTCGCGAGGCTTCCTGCGCTGGCCGTTCGGTGCGCCCTGGTGGGCCTTTACCTTCCCGCTGGACGCGCTCGCGTACGCCGCTTCGCGCTACGCCCAGGACCACCCGGCGCCGCTGTGGCGCGCGGTGTGCGCGGCGACGCTGCTGCTCGCCGCGCTGGTCGTGCTGCTCGTCCTCTGGAGAACGCTTCGCAGCGCTGCATCGCCGCGGGCGTGAACTCGGCCTGCGGCTGGTCGCCGCCGATAATGAACATCAGCAGGTGCTCCTTGCCGGGCTCGTCGTAGGTGACGTTCATGAAGCGCCGCGCCACGCCGACCGGAAAGGAAATGACGTCGTACGGGTCGAGGTCGACGTATTCCATCGCCTCGCCCTCGTTCCACTCGCAGCGCCAGCGACCGGTCATTGCGATAAATGTCTCGTTGGTGTCGTGGTTGTGCATCAGCGGCCCCTTGCCGGGTTTCGCCTTACAGTAGCCCAGGTTGAAGCCCTCGGCGATCGCGATCGCCGGCTTGGACGATGCGTCGTCTCCGACCGGAGACGTCACCGCGTCGCTGTCGCTCATGGGCGGCTGGAAGCCGATAACGGCGAACAGTTTTCGTTTGCATTCCGGCAGCGGGCTGTCCGGCAGGCCGCCGTCGGAGCCTTTCAGTTTTCTGAAACGCGCCACCCGTTTCAGCATCGCTTCGCGGCTCCAGTTCCTGATGTCACGCCAGTCATTCATCTTTGTCCTCCGGTGGGGGAATGTTATATTCAGCCCGGGGGGTTAGAGGTTTCGTTACATGCGGAACTTTGAGCAGATGGCGACGAACATTCTGGTCGTCGACGACAATCCGGATCTGGGGCTGACGCTGAAGCTGGCGCTCGAGCTCGAGGGCTATGCGGCGGAGATCGCCACGACCGGCACGGAGGCGCTCGCGCGGCAGCGGCAGAACCCCGCGCACGTGGTCATCACCGACATCTTCATGCCCGACAGCGACGGTTTCGAGCTGATCGGCACCGTGAAGCGCGAGTTCCCGGCAACCCGGATCATCGTCATGTCGGGCGGCGGCCAGAAGCTGAAGCGAGACTATCTCTCCAGCGCGGAGCTGATGGGCGTCGACGCGACCCTGCAGAAGCCGTTCGAGATCGGCGACCTGCTGAAAGTCCTGAAAAGCTTCTAGCGCCGTACGCCGGCGAGCTTCTCCATCACCGCGCAGACCGCGCCCGTGTCCTTGAGCGCGTAGCCCTGCGCCATCGCCGCCTTGTAGATCTCGGCCGAGGCGTCGAACAACGGCGTCGGCACGCCCAGCCGGGCGGCGAATTCGCCGATGATCTTCATGTCCTTCTGCCAGACCTCGTTCTTCATCGTCGCGTCGTCGTAGTTGCCCTTGACCATCATCGGCCCGCGCACCTGGAACATGCGCGAGGCGCCGGCGCTGTTCGCCTGCACGTCGAAGATGGCCTGGGGGGAGAGCCCGGCCTTCATGCCGAGCGCGAATGCCTCCGCGGCGGAGACGTTGTGGATCGCCACCATCAGGTTGGCGACGAATTTCATCTTCGAGCCGTTGCCGAACTCGCCGAGGTAGTAGTGCGCGCGGCTGAAGCCGGGAAAGTAGGGCTTCGCCTTCAGGAAACCCTTCCTGTCCCCGCTCGCGTAGACGACGAGGTCCTTGACGCGCGCCTGCGCGCCGGTGCCCGAAAGCGGGCAGTCGAGCAGCACGACGCCTTTGCTTTTCAAGAAAGCCCTGGCCTTTTCCTTTTCTTCGATGGGCAGGGTGCTCGTCTCGACCACGACGCACTTGTGCTGCAGCGCGCGGGCAACCGCATGCAACGCCTGGGCGCTGGGCAGGGAGGTGATGACGACCGGGGCGTCGATCTCCGAAATGGCGTCGACGTTGCGCCGGTTGGGCACGACGTCGTAGCCCTGGACCTGGAAGCCGGCCTTGGCGAGGTTTGCCGCCATGGCCGAACCCATGATGCCCAGGCCGATGACGCCGATGGACCGCTTCGACCCCCTGACAAGGGGGTCGCGAGCGGAACGCGAGCGGGGGGTTCTTTTTCTGGTCTTCATCGAACGAAGGAGGCGAAAACGGAAACCTCCCTCATTTCTTTTTCTTCTTCGCCGATTTCTTTTTCGAAGTCTTCTTCGAAGAGCCCAATGCTTTTGCATTCACCAGGATCGCGGCGACGATGCACGGCTCGCTGGTGCGCACGCTCCAGGAATGGTTGGTGCCTCGCTGGATCAGCACGTCGCCCGCCTTCAGCAGCTTCTCGCCGGTATCCATGATCGCGTAGATCTCGCCCTTGAGGACGATGATGTAGTCCACCGTCTGCGTGCGATGCATCATCGGATCGGTGGACTTGCGGTCCGGCGCGTGGCCGGCGCCGATCGCCTTGAAGCCGGCGCGGGCGTCGGCCTGCGCGGGCCGCGAGCTGTCGGGCGGAAACTCGACGATGCGCACGACGGTGCCGTTCTTCGGCGGCTCGAGGTGGACCGGCCGGTCGGCGGCGTCGGCGTCGCCCGCGTTCGACGCCGGCGCGCCTTTCGTTTCCCAAAGATCGGTGAGCGCCAGCCCGGGGAAGGTCGGCGTCATCTCCTTGACGTTCGGCGCAAGGCCGTCGGCAATGAAGGTCGAGCGCCCGTCGGCGTCGTGGCCGGTCAGCACCCTGCGTACGCGCCAGATCATGCCAGCGCGTCGCTCGGGGCGATCGCCTTGCGCGCCTTGGTCTTCGCTTTGCCGGCCGGCGAGAGGTGGAAGTCGAACTCGAGCTTGAGAAAGGGGTTCGGCATGCCGAGCTTCTTCGCCTCGGCGGCGTTGTTCACCTTCTTGTACTTCGCGACGAGCGAGTTCTTCACCGCGAACACCGCGTCGCCGTCGAGATACGGGTCACCCTCGACGAAGACGTGCGTGATGACCTGCTGGTAGCCGGGCGCCGAGACGATGGCGTGCATGTGCGCCGGGCGCATGTGGTTGCCGGTGGTGGCCTTGGTCAGCTCGCCCACCGGGCCATCCATCGGGATCGAGTAGAACTTCGGCTTGTAGCTGGCGAAGGCGTACTCGCCCTTCGCGTTCGCCTTGACGCGGCCGCGCAGCTCGAATTCGGCATCGGCCTCCTGCACGTCGTAGATGCCATCCGCCTTGGCCTGCCAGATGTCGAGCACGGCATTCGGCACGGGCTTGCCGTCGGTGCCGAGCACGCGGCCGCTGACCCACACGTCCTCGCCCTTCATCGTGCAGCCGACCCGCAGGTCGCCGCCGTAGCCGTATTCCTTCGCGCCGTGCGCGAAGAACGGCCCGAGCACCGTCGCCTCGGTCGCGCCGGGGGCGGTCTTGTGGTTCAGCGCGACGATCATCATGGACAGGCCGAGCACGTCGGAGAGCAGGATGAATTCCTGGCGCTTGTCGTCGCACTTCTGGCCGACGGCGGTGAGGAACTTGATGCCCTCGAACCATTCCTCCTCGGTGAGGTGCACGTCGCGCGCGAACGCGTGCAGGTGCTTCACGGCGCTCGCCATGATCTGGCGCTGGCGCGCGTTCTTCGTCTTGCCGAGGCGCTTGACCACCTCGGCGGTGAGGTTGTCTTCGTTGAATTGGCGACCCATGGACTCCTCCTTGCTTGTCGACGGCCAAGTGTATTATCAAAAAAGCAGATGCGACTCGTGACTTTCACAGTGGGAAACACCCCGCAGCGGACAGGAGCGCTGGTGGAGGGCGGGCGCAAGGTTCTGGACCTGCAGGCAGCCTTCGGCCGCACCTACCACGGCAGCTCGCCGCTGCTCGAAACCATGCTCGACATCGTCACGGCGGGCGACGAGGCGCTGGACACGATCGGCCAGCTGATCGAGGCATCGCATCCTTCTGTCTGTTTTTCAAAAGAAGAAGCCAGATTCCTGGCGCCGGTCCCGGTGCCGCCGCAGATGCGCGATTTCCTCTGCTTCGAGAAGCACCTGGTCCAGGCCTTCAAGGCGATCGGCCGGACCCCGCCGCAGGCCTGGTACGAGCGGCCGATCTTCTATCACCCGAGCCGCTTCTCGGTGTGCGGCACCGAAACCGACGTTCCCTGGCCGGGGTACTGCGAGAAGCTCGACTTCGAGCTCGAGTTCGGCTGCTATATCGGCAAGCCCGGCAAGGACATCCCGAAGGAGCGGGCGCGCGAGCACATCTTCGGCTACACGATCTTCAACGACTTCTCCGCTCGCGACGAGCAGTCGAAGGAAATGGCCGGCCAGCTCGGACCGGGCAAGGGCAAGGACTTCGACAACGGCAACGCCATGGGGCCATGCCTCGTCACCGCCGACGAGATCGGCGACCCCTATCGCCTGGAGATGAAGGTGCGCGTCAACGGCGAGGAATGGGGCCGCGGCAACTCGCGCGACATGCACTGGAAGTTCGAGGACTGCATCGCCCATGCTTCGCGCTCCGAGACGCTGCATCCCGGCGAGTTCTTCGGCTCGGGCACCGTCGGCAACGGCTGCGGTCTGGAACAGGGCAAATTCCTGAAGTCGGGCGATGTCGTGGAACTGGAAGTGGAAGGGATCGGCATCCTGCGCAACCGCGTCGTGAAGTGAAGACCGCGGTCGTCACCGGCGCAGCCAAGCCGGAGAGCATCGGTCACGAGGTGGCGATTCGTCTCCAGCGCGAAATGGATGTGGTGGTCCTGGACCTGTTCGAGGAAGGTTTTTCATCGCTTCCCGGCGCGAAGTGCATCAAGTGCGATGTTTCCGATCCTGCCGAAGTGGAAAAAGCATTCGGCTCGATCAGGCAAATCGATGTCCTGGTGAACTGCGTTGGCGGAAGCTGGGAGATCACGAAGGACGACCTGCGCGCCGGGCCGCGCCGCGGATTCCGCGGCCTCACCAACTGCTCGCTCGAGGACTGGAACGCGATCCGCGGCGCGAACCTCGATTCGGTCTTCTACTGCTGTCGCGCGGCGGCGCCGCTCCTGAAGAAGCAGGGCGGGGCGGTGGTCAACGTCTCGTCGGTCGCGGCGCGCAAGGGAATTCCGCCGGGCGCGGAAGGATCGAGCGGACCTTACGCGGTGGCCAAGGCGGGGGTGATGGGACTGACGCGCCAGCTTGCGCTCGAACTCGGCGAATTCGGCGTGCGGGTGAACTGCGTCGCGCCAGGAGTCATTGCGAGCGGGAGATTGAAGAAGGTCTTGAAATTCAGCGGTGACCAGGGACCAGAAGGTCCTTTGAAGCAAATCCCCATGGGGAGAGTCGGCACCGTAGCCGAAACCGCCGCGCTGATCGTGGCGCTCTGCGGCGACGACACCTCGTACTTGACCGGCGTGACGATCGACGTCAACGGGGCCTCGTATGCGGCTTGAAGGGAAAAAAGCCTTGGTGACGGGCGCGGCGAGTGGAATCGGCAATGCGGTGCGCAAAAGGCTGGAAGGCGAGGGCGTGCAGGTCTTCGCAACCGATATCCACCAGACCGGCGACCTGATCGTCGCCGATCTCACCGACGCAGACCACATCGAGAAGCTGGCCGCGAAAGTCGGCACGCCGGACTTCGTCATCAACGTCGCCGGCGGTCCGGTAGCGCCCACGCGCAGCAAAACACTTCCTGCTCTGCCAGCAAGCAATCTTGTATTGGAAGACATCGACGAACTGCAGTGGGCCGCGGTGATCGCCGCCAACCTGACCAGCGCGTTCCTGGTCTGCAAACAGTTCGCGCCGCGCATGAAGGCACGAAAGAGCGGCCGGATCGTGAACTTTGCCTCGATCGCCGCGCGCCGCGGCTCCGATCGCGTCGGTGTGCACTATGCCGCAGCGAAGGGCGGAATCATCGCGCTGACCAAGACGCTGGCGCTGGAGCTGGGCCCGTTCGGCATCACCGTCAACGCGATCGCGCCCGGGTTCATCCGCACCCCGCGCATCGCCGAGGCGAACTGGGGAAATGCAACACAGGCCTTCATCGATTCGCTACCGCTCAGGCGGGCCGGCACGCCGGAGGACATCGCCGGCGTGGTGGCCATGCTGTGCTCGGAGGCGGGCGGCTATGTGAGCGGCGCAACCATCGACGTCAACGGTGGTCTATATTTCGGCCCGTGAGTTTTACAATCGGGCCACAACATCGGGAGTTCAACATGATGAGAAAAATTTCACTTGCCCTGGGACTCGTCCTCGCGCTCTTCGCCGGCCAGGTGATGGCGCAGGCGCAGCGCAACGAAGTCTCGGCCTTTGGCACCTGGAACTCGCTCTCCGGCGACGGCGGCACGCGCGACCACGACTGGGACATGCGCTACCTGCAGCTCAACTACGGCCGCTATTTCACCGAGAACATCGCGGTGATCGTCGGCTACTCGAAGCTCAGCCAGATGGGCGGCAAGGACTTCGACATCCTCGAGGTCGGCGGCAAGTTCTCCATGGGCAACGTCAAGCAGGGCAGCTTCGTGCCGTACATCGAGGGCGCGCTCGGCTTGTTCGACTTCAACGGCAACGACCTGGGTTTGCGGATCGGCATCGGCGCGTCCTACATGGTCACCGACTCGACCTCGGTCGATCCGTACTTCAGCTACCTGACCACGCTCAGCGGCGACAAGCTGAACGGCCACATCATCGGCCTGCGGCTGGCTACGCGCTTCTGAAGACGAGCTTTTCGAAGCTCCGTTCCTTCAGGTAGTCGTCGAGCTTCCAGCGCTCGACCTGCTCCATGGTCATGTCGAAGTCCTCGCGCGGCAGCGGGCGGTAGACGAACCGCTCGCCGCGCGTGAACTTCGAGTAATCCCAGGCATAGCCCTGCTTGAATTCAGGCGGGATGCACTTTTCCCACAAGGGAAGAAACTTTTCCAAAGAAGCAGCCAATACCTTTTCTGCGCGATCGAGGCCCCTCAGGTAGGCCTTCAGGTCCTCCTGCGCCGCGGACTCCGGCACCCACCAGAGCGTCTTGAATTCGTCCTCGATGACCGCGCGCAGGCCGAGTTGGCGCGCCATGTCGATCTGCGGCGGCAGCAGGCTCGCCGCCTCGACCTCGCCGTCGAGCAGCGCCTTGAGGCGCGCGCCGAAGCCGCCGGTGTTGACTGTCTTGATGTTCGCGAGCGGGAGGTATTTCTCCAGCCGGAAGGGAACGTTGAAGTGGCTGCCGGCGCGCAGGCCGACCGAGATCGGCACGTCCTTGAGGTCCTCGGGCTTGCGGATCTTCGAGTCCGGCCGGACGAAGATCGCCCACGGCGAGACGCCGTAGCAGTCGCCGACGAAGCGGCCCATGCCGGCGCCGGCGTTGGAAATCGTGCCCCACAGGCAGGCGCACTGGATGAGGCTGCCGTCCTTCGCCTCGGTATAGGGCTTGTCCTGGGGCCGCTGCAGGTAGCTGCTGCCTTTCCAGCTCGACTGGGTGCCGCGGAAGGTCTTGATGTCCCATTCGACCTCGATCCCCTCGGCGGCGAAGAACCCTTCCTGCTCGGCGACGAAATCGTTTAGGCCCATACCCTTGGGCGCGACGCGGACTTTGCGCATGCATTCCTCCTCTTGAAACTATACAGTGCATTCAGGAGGCAATACCCATGGCCAGAATCGTCAGACGCACCCCGAACGAGCCGACGAAGTACGTCATCGACGGCAAGGAGCACTGGTTCTGCAAGTGCGGGCTGTCGAAGAACCAGCCGTACTGCGACGGCTCGCACAAGATGACGAAGACCGAGGATCCGGGGAAGCTCTACTGGTACGACGACGCCGGCCAGCGCCACGAAGTGACGGCGCAGTATCCCGGCATCCGCAGCTTCTAGAAGCGGTAGCCGACGCCGGCGTTGGCGTAGTAACCGGTGCGCCGCTCGACGAACGGGCTGCGCATCATGTCGCTCGAGAGCCAGCGCGCGTCGATCCCGCCGACCAGGCTCCAGGACCTGCTCAAGTCGTACGAGCCGAGAAAGCCGAGCGCGGTGTAGAGCAGGCCGGCCTCGTCGATCCCGTAGTAGGCCTGCGTGAACTTCGAGCTGGCCCAGGTCGCCTGCCCGTAGATGCCGGCCTGAACGCGGTCTTCGCCGTAGATACCCATGGTGACGCGGAAATCCGCCTGCGTGCCATGGTCGGTGTCGAGATGCTGCCGCACGCGGCCAAGGAAGAAGAGCGGCACCGGCCCGAGCTTCACGTCGCGCTCGAGGCTCGCGCCGAGCGAGGCGCCGGGATTGCCGTTGCGCGGTCCCGCTTCGTAAGCGAGCTGCACGCCGGCGTAGAACTCGTTGCCGATGTTCGTGCGCGCGCCGCCCTCGAGGATGCCTTGCGTCGTTCGGGCGAAGAGCGTCTTGCCGTAGTAGCGCAGGTAGGGAACGACGTCCACGGTCCGGGAGTTCGAGCCGTCGAACTCCGGGCGCGTGCGCACGCCGATGCCGATCAGCGTGTAGTCGTCGTCGGCGACGGCTGCGAGCGGGAGCAGGGCGAGCGCGAACAGGATCGCTTTCACGGCCTTATAGTAGCTGCATGCGCTTTGCACTGATCGTGTTACTCCTGCCGCTTTTCGCCGTGGCGCAGGAGGTTCGCACCGAGGAACACTCGTTTCGCGTCGTCAAGCTGGTCGAGGGCCTGGACCATCCGTGGTCGCTCGCGTTCCTTCCCGACGGCCGGATGCTCGTCACCGAGAGACCCGGCAGGCTGAGGATCGTTTCCAAGGGAAAGCTCGATCCGCAGCCGGTGAGCGGCCTGCCCGACATCGTGGCGGAAGGCCAGGGCGGCCTGTTCGACGTGGTGCTGCACCCCCGCTTCGCCGAGAACTCGCTCGTCTATTTCGCGTACGACGGACGTGGGTCAGGCGGCACGGGTACCGAGCTCGCGCGCGGCAGGCTCGTCGGTCAGCGCCTGGAGAACGTGCAGCGACTCTTCGCCCAGGACCCGAAAGGCCGGGGCGGAAACCATTTCGGCGGCCGCATCGTCTTCGACCGCGCCGGCTACCTCTATCTCACCCTCGGCGAGCGCGGCGACCGGGATCGGGCGCAGCGCCCGAACGACCACGCCGGCTCGGTGATCCGCCTGCATGACGATGGTCGCGTGCCGGCGGACAACCCGTTCGTCGGCAGGACGGGCTGGAAGCCCGAGAAGTTCGACCTCGGGCATCGCAACCAGCAAGGTGCGGCGCTGCATCCGACGACCGGCCTCCTCTGGACGCACGAGCACGGGCCGCAGGGCGGCGACGAGATCAACGTCATCCGTCCCGGGCTGAACCACGGCTGGCCGGTGATCACCTACGGCGTGAACTACGTGATCGGCACCAGGATCGGCGAAGGCACGCACAAGGAAGGCATGACGCAGCCGCTCTACTACTGGGTGCCGTCGATCGCGCCTTCAGGCATGGCGTTCTATACGGGCGACAAGTTCCCGAAGTGGAAAGGCGACCTGTTCGTCGGCTCGCTCAAGTTCCAGCTGCTGGTGCGCCTGAAGCTCGACGGCGAGAAGGTGGTGAAGGAGGAGCGGATGCTGCAGGGCGTGCTCGGGCGGATCCGCGATGTGCGCGCCGGGCCGGACGGCCTGATCTATCTGCTGACCGACGAAAACCCGGGCGTGCTCGCCCGGCTCGAGCCTATACCTTGAACGAGACGAGCGTTTCGCGCGCGAAGATCTCTTCGGGCTTGAAGCGGCGCTTCGACAGCCCCTGCTCGTGATGGTGGCGGAGGAACGTCTCCAGCACGTGGCGGTTCGCCTCCAGGCCGTAGGGCCACCAGTCTTCGCCGATCAGTTTTTGCGCTTCCTCGACGTGCGAGACCAGCCAAGGGAGCATGTTCGCCAGGACGTGAGTTTCGGCGAGCTGGTGGAGGGTTCTTTTCTTTGCGGTCTCGAAACCCTTGTAGAGCGCCTGGGCGATCCACGGATTCGCGTCGTAGATCTCGCGCTTGATCACCACGGTATGCATGATCGGGAAGATCTTCGTGCGGCGGTAGAAGTCCTTCTCGCGCTCGACGTAGTCGGGGAAGAGACGCTTCACCTTGTCCGGCTCTGAATAGAAAGTCGATGGCGCGCGGGCGGTGACGAACGCATCCAGCTCGCCGTCGGCAAGCATGCGCGAAATGGTTTTGCCTTCTGGAATCGGCGCATAGCGGATATGGGAGGGCAGATCCAGCTTCAACTTCTCGACGCGCCCCGGCTCTTCCTCACCACCCGAGAAATGCTGGACGTCAGTGACCTTCACGCCGAAATCGTCGGCGAGGATGCCGCGGATCCACACTGGCGCGGTCATTTGGTATTCCGGCGC
Source organism: Betaproteobacteria bacterium SCGC AG-212-J23 (assembly GCA_001644455.1). GTDB lineage: Bacteria > Pseudomonadota > Gammaproteobacteria > Burkholderiales > SG8-39 > SCGC-AG-212-J23. Next base: position 14,955 of record LSTF01000035.1, on the reverse strand, counting down.
CGCAACGCGCTTGCCCTTGAGATCCTCCGGCTTGCGGATGCCGCTTTTTGCCGAAACGAAGATGCAGGAGTGGCGGAACGAGCGCGACGGGAACACCGGGATGGCGATGAACGGCGGCTTGTCGGAATTGAGCGTCTTCACGTACGACGAGAGCGACATCTCCGAGGCGTCGAATTCCTGGAAGCGGGCCTGGCGCCAGAACGTCTCCTCGACTTCCAGCGGCAGGTAGACGAGGTCGATGCCTTCCATGCGCACGCTGCCGTCGGCGAGCGCGCGCGTGCGGTCGTAGGGCCAGCAGGCGAGGGTCAGGCGGAGTCTCTTCATGGTTCCCTGGAAAAGTTCTCGATCACGGCGAGCAGCACGCGCCGCGCGGCTTGTACGTCTGCGGAAGTTACACCCTTGACCGCCAGCTTGTTGACCCGTTCCGCGAGCGGGACCAGCCGGGTTTCGAGCGCCCGGCCTTTCGCCGTAAGGTGCAGGTAGACGTTCTTGCGGTTGCCGGCGGTCTGGCGCCGCGTCACGTAACCCTGCTTCTCCATCGCGCGGATCGCGGCGAAGGTGCTGGGCTCGGTGACGCCGGCCTCGGCGGAAAGCTCGCGCTGCGTCAGGCCGTCGCGCTGCCAGAGGATGCGCAGGAACGTCCAGTGGCCGAACGGCACGCCGTGCGCGGCGAGCTCGGCCTGGAGCGCGCGCGTGAAGCCCCGCCATGCCTCCTTGGTCAGGTGCGCGAGGCGCTCGTCTGATGCTTTAACGGGATCTCCTTGCCGCTCTTCGCGGATTTCAGGATCGCCAGGCAGGCCTCCGTGGTGGCGAGGCCCCAGGCGGCGTCGTGCAGCGGCGCCTTGCCGTTCACCACCGCGTCGTACAGCTCGTCGATCACGCCTGCCCGCGGGGTGTCGGTCGGCGCGAGCGGCTCGAGGCGCCGCTCGCCATCCGCGTAGACCATGACGCCGTCCGGCAGCGGCCGCAGATCGGCCTTGTCGCAGGAGACGATGATCGGACCGAAGTGCTCATGGAACTGCGCCTCGCTCGACTTGAATTCGGGACCACCGTAATTTCTCGCGGCTTTGAACTTCAACTCATCGCGGCCTGCGAGCGCCCTGCGTGCGGAACCATACTGCGACGGGTCCTTCTTCTGGCCGAGCTCGCCGATCCAGCCGGCGAATTCGTCCGAATCGAAATGCGCATGGCCGCTATAGACGATGGTCGCGAAGCCTTCCTTGAAACGGAGCAGGGCGGCGTAGGCACCCTGACCCGCGGTATGCGCGCGAACCGACATCAGCGCGCTGCCGGAGAGCAGCCGCACGATGTCGACGTGGTGGGCCGACTGATTGAGCAGAGCATGTTTCCGCTCTTCGGGCATGCGCGGCCGGTAGAGGAAGTCGGTGTAGTTGAACGCGGTGATCATGCGCACTCGCCCGAATTGCGGGATGAGCTGCCGGGTTCTTCGGACGGGCGCGTCGAAGCTGTGGCTTGGACCGACGATCATGTGGACACGATGCTTCTTCGCCGCCGCGGCCATGGCGCTGCATTCCCTGAGGGACAGCGCCATCGGTTTCTCGACCAGCACGTGCTTGCCGGCCTTCGCGGCGGCGATCGCCTGCTCGGCGTGGAAGCGGTGCGGCGTCGCGATATAGATCGCTTCGGCGCTGCTTTTCAGGAGGTCCTGGAAGGAAGCCAATCCTTCCGCGCCAAAATCTCGCGCAATCTTTCCAAGAGCTTCGGGGCGAGGATCGGTAGCCGCCACCAGTTCGACGCGCTTGTCGGCGGCGAGCGTCGGCGCCGTCAGGGCGAAGGCGCGCCCGAGTCCCGCCACGCCGAGCTTGAGCTTCTTCACGAGGCAGGAGTATGATTTACTTAGGAGGCTAAGTAAACGTGAAGCTCAGCCGGGAAGAGAACGACCTGCTGTGCCGCGTCGAGGGCGACGCGCCGATGGGCGGCATCATGCGCCGCCACTGGCTGCCGGTCTGCCTCGCCGACGAGGTGGCCGAGAAGGACGGCGCGCCGGTCCGGTCGAGGCTTCTCGGCGAGGACCTGGTCGTCTTCAGAGATTCAAATGGCAAGCTCGGCGTGCTGAGCGAGTACTGCCTGCACCGCCGCGCTTCGCTGGTCTTTGGCCGCAATGAAGAATGCGGCCTGCGCTGCCTCTATCACGGCTGGAAATTCGACGTCGACGGCAATGTCGTCGACATGCCCTCCGAAGCGCCGGGCGCGGCGCAGCGCCTGGGCAAGAAGACCACCTCGTATCCCGCGCGCGAAGGCGGCGGCTTCGTGTGGGCGTGGATGGGTCCGCGAGATCAGATGCGGGAGTTCGAGCCGCCTGCGTGGGCGCCGGTTCCCGGCATCAAGTACGCCGTGGTGAAGATGCACGCCGCGTGCAACTGGGCACAGGTCCTGGAAGGCTCGATCGATTCGGCGCACAGCTCGAGCCTGCATTCGAGCAACATGCCGGCGGGCGAGGTCGAAGGCTCGACCGCGACCGGCGACGCCTGGGTGCGGCCGTCGACCGACAAGGCGCCGAAGATGCAATTCGAGCCGACGTCCTACGGGTTCCGCTACGCGGCGCTGCGCAAGCCGATCAAGAGCCCGGAAACGAACCAGTATGTAAGGACGACGTTGTTCCTTGCGCCCTTTACGGTGCTGATTCCGCCCAATGACCAGTACAAGCTCTCGCAGATGCTGGTGCCGATCGACGACGTGAACACCATGTTCTACTGGGTGGCCTGGCATCCGGATCCGAAGAAGGGCATCGCTCAGGATGCGTGGCGGAAGTTCTGCGCGGCCGAAGTCGGCGTCGATCTGGACACTTCCTTTAGAAAGAAAAGAAATTTCGAGAACAACTACCGGCAGGACCGCGACCTGATGAAGCGCGGCGACTTCACCGGCATCAGCGGCATCCCGACCCAGGACATGGCGATGTGGGAATCGATGGGACCGATCACCGACCGCAGCCAGGACAACCCGGGCGCGAGCGACCTCGCGGTGGCGCAGTTCCGCCGCATGATGGTCGCCGCGGCGAAGACATTCCGCGACGGCGGACCGGCGATCGGCGAGCAGAAGGAAATGCCCTACGCGAGCCTGTCGTCGTTCGAGGGAGTGGTGTCGAAGAGCACCGACTGGCGAACGCTCGGCGTCGAGCAGCCGGTCACCGCCAAGTAGTCAGCAGCAGCAGTCCGCCGACCACCGCGGCGTTGGCCATGAAGAACAGCCGCGCGATGCGCTTCTGCACCGGATCGGCCCGCTGCCAGAAGCGGTGGAAGATCGCCGTGGCGAGCACGGTGAAGGCGATCAGGCACCAGGCGCCGACATCGACCCGGACGCCGGCGAGCACCAGCCCGGCGCCGACGAACTGCAACACGATCCCGGACCAGAAGGCGGCTTCCGGTAACGGCGTGCCGAAGCCGCGCATGCGATCGACGTGGTCGCGGATGCTGCCCGGCGTGACGAGGTTGACGATCCCCGCGATCAGAAAGTAGCCACCGAGGATGACGCGGCCGGCATCGTCCAACCCCATTCCTACGCGGCCGCCGTCATGCGCTGGATGTGCTTGCCCTGGAAATGGGGCGCGATCTCCTCCATGAAGCGGTGCATCTGCTCTTTCACCATGGCGTGCGGCTTGTTGCCGACGTTGAAGTAGAGGATCACCTCCGCGACGCCGCTCGCCTCGACCTTCTTCAAGGTCTCGATGATTTTTGCCGGCGAGCCGAGCAGGATCGACTTGTCGGAAAGGTCCTCCTTCTTCAGGTTCTTCAGGATGTCGACGATCTTGAGGAAGTACTGCATCGTCGGCGGCGCGTCCTCCTTCTTCTGCGGAAAGGCCTGCAGCACGCAGTGGTTGAAGTAGTCCATCTGCTTCTCGCGCCCGTAGTCCTCCTGCTTCGCGTCGTCGGCGATGTAGATGAAGTAGCTGCACATCGCGCGGCCGGGCTTCTGTCCCGCCTTGACGCAGGCTTCGCGATACGAATTCACGGCCTGGTCGAGGCCGCCGAACACCATGCCGGCGGCGAACGGCGCATAGATGATGTTCAGGCCGCGCTTCGCCGCCATCTCCAGGCTCGTTTTCGAGAACGACGCGACGTAGAACGGGATCGGCTTCTGCACCGGCTTGGGTGTGATGCTCATCTCCGGGATGTCGTAGAACTTGCCCTTGTGCGACCACTTGCCGGGGGAGTTCCAGGCCTTGAGCAGCACCTCGATGCCTTCCTCGAAGATCTCGGCGGAAGCGAAGAAGTCGGCGCCGAAGGGCGCGTACTCCTTGCGGTCGTAGCCGCGGCCGGTGGCGAAGTCCACTCTTCCGCCGGACAAGAGGTCCAAAGTGGCCCACATCTCGGCCACGTGCACCGGATGGTGCAGCGGCAGCACGGTGACGGCCGGCGCGAGGCGGATGTTTTTCGTCTGCGACGCAATATTTGCCAGCAGCAGGTCGGGACGAGAATTCACCCCGAGCGAGTCGAAGTGGTGCTCGCCGATCCACGCCGAATGCATGCCGATCTTGTCGGCGAGCAGCGCCTGCTCGCGGATGTCGAGCACGAACTGGTTCGCCGAGCGCGGGTTGTTCGGGTAGTGGTTGTCGCTGAGGGTGAAATAGCCGAATTCCATGGTCAACCCTTTATCGGATTCCTGAGCACGCCGATTTCCTTCACCTCGACTTCGACGACGTCGCCGGCCTTCATGAATACTTTCGGGTTGCGCCCGAAGCCGACGCCGCTCGGCGAGCCGGTGGTGATGCAGTCGCCCGGCATGAAGCGGTAGAACTGCGAGTAGTACTCGATCAGCTTGACGACGCTGAACACGAGGTCGTCGGTGTTTGCGTCCTGCATCACCTGGCCGTTCAGCCGCGTCTGGATCTTCACGTTCGCCGGGTCGGGAATCTCGTCCCGGGTGGCGATGCACGGTCCCATCGGGCAGAAGGTCGGCATCATCTTGCCCAGCAGGTTGTGCTCCCAGGCATGGATCGGCCCCATGATTCCCTGCGACTGGAAGATCGCCGTCACCCAGTCGCGCGCCGAGACGTCGTTCGCGAGGGTGTAGCCAGCGACGTGGTCGAGCGCCTTCGCTGCCGGGATGCGGTGGCCGCCCTTGCCGATCACCACGGTGAACTCGCCCTCCCAATCCACCATGCTCGGGTGGGAGGGGGGCAGCAGGATCGGCTCGCCCGAGGCGATGATGCTGGCGACGCTCTTGGTGAACGCGGCCGGCTTCTCCGGCACCGGCGTCTTCATCTCCTTCAGGTGCTCGTGATAGTTCATGCCGACCGAGAGGAGCAGGCCGGGATTCGAGATCGGCGGCAGGAGCTTCGCCTTCTTGAAGGGGGAGCGGTGCTTCTTGCTCTTCAGGAGTTTCTTGACCGAGGAAAGCGCATTCGCTTCGAGGATCCCCTTGAGCGTCGTCGGCAGCGAGCGATCATTGGCGTTGATGTCGACGATATCGTCGCCGTCGATCACGCCGGCGCGGGGCTGCTTGTCTTTGACGAACATGACCAGGTGCATCTGTCCTCCTCAGGCTGCGATCTTGAGATCCGTTGCGCCCGCCTCGCGCGAAAGCCGGTCGCACAGCGCGCGCAGCTTCAACGCGGCGGGATTGTTCTGCCGGGCGAGCTCGGCGTCCGAGCCGATCAGCGCCGCGGCGCAGAGCGCTTCGCCGTTCCAGCCGCGCACTACGCTCGCGGTGGCGTACAGGCCTGGAATCACGGTCTTGTCGGCGTAGGCGAGGCGCGACTTGCGCGAGCGTTCGAGCTCTCGCTCCAGCGCCTCCCGATCGAGCTTTTCCTTCTTCGCCTCGAGGGCCAGCGCTTCCGCAGTGACGCCCGAAGGCAGGAAAGCGAGCAGCATGCGGCCGAGCGACGAGCGCGCCACCGGCAGCACGGAGCCGAGATTCAGCGAGGTGACGAGATCGCCGGTACGCTGCCAGTGCACTACCGTCGGCCCGCGGTTGCTCCACACCGCGAGCAGCGCGGTAAAGCCGGTTGCCTCGACCAGGGCGGGCAGGGCGCGCTCGGTCGCCTGGATCGGATCGAGCCGCTGCAACGCGGCGAGGCCCAGGCGCAGCGCCAGCGGGCCGAAGTCGTAGCGGGAATCCGCGCTCTGGATCACCAGGCCGCATCTCACGAAGCTCGCGAGATAACGGTGCGCGCCGCTGGGATCCATGTCGGCGCGTGCGCTAAGCTCTTTCAGCGCCAGTGGGCCGCGAGCTTTCTCCAGCACCTCGAGAAGACGGATGCCGGTATCGATCGACTGGATTCCGCGGCGACGTTTCACCATTGACAATGCGTTGTCCTATGAACAATATACTCGCGCATCCTGAGGAGGAGCAATGAAAATCACCAGACGTCAGGCGCTGGCCGCGGGAAGCGCGGTCCTGTCCAGCTTCATCCTGCCGGCACGCGCGCAAGGCAAGCCCATCCGGATCGGCAGCACGCTGCCGCTCACCGGGCCGCTCGCCTCCCTCGCCATCATCCACAAGGTCACGGCCGAGATCTGCGTCGACAACCTGAACAAGCGCGGCGGCCTGCTCGGCCGGCCGGTGGAATGGGTGCTGCGCGACGACCAGTCGAAGCCGGAGCTGACGCGCACGATCTACGAGCAGCTCATCACCGCCGACAAGGTCGACCTGATCCAGAGCCCGTACGCCACGGCGTCGATCCTCGCCGCGATGGGCGTGGCGCAGCGCTATAACAAGATGCTGCTGCACACCTCGTTCGGCATTCCCCGGCTCGCCAAGTACGACATGCAGTTCCAGACCGCGGGCTCGCCCTTCGACCCGGAGGTCGTCTGGCCGAACCACATCTTCGACGCGGCGGCGAAGCTGCCCAAGCCGCCGAAGACCATCGCCATCGTCACCAGCAAGTTCCCCTCGGTGCACGCCATCTCGGTTGGCGCGCGCGAAGTCCTGAAGAAGCGCGGCCTGCAGGAAGTGCTGCACCTCGAATACGAGTTCGGCAATCGCGACTTCGGTCCGATCGCGGCCCGCGTCAAGGACGCGAACCCGGACTTCCTCTGGGGCGGCACCAACGGCATCGATCCGGTGCTGATGCTCGAGGCGATGAAGAAGATCGACTACCGGCCGCCTGCGCAGGTGCACCTCTTCCCGGCGCCCGGTCCGATGCTGAAGGTTCCGGAGGCGCAAGGCTCGCTCGCGCTCACCACGTTCGAGTCGCACCCGCCGTTCACCGACGACCCGGCGATCGCGCAGTTCGTGAAGACCTATGCTGAGCGCGCCAAGGAAGCCGGCATCCCGTACACCGCGGTCGACCTGCAATCCGCGATCATGTACGCGGCCTGGCAGGTGCTCGAGGCGGCAGTGAATGCCACCAAGAGCCTCGACGACAAGACGCTCGCCGCCTGGTTGCGCAAGAGCGAGGTCAAGTGCCTGTTCGGCACGCTCAAGTGGAATGGGCCGCAGAACTACGTCGAGGGCGCCGACCTGTACAAGGTGAAGCAGCTGCAGCAGGGCCGCTGGCTGGTGGTGCATCCCGACCCATGGGCGGCCCCGGGAGCGAAGATCGTCTGACCGTGCCGAGCGCGACGCTGCTCGGGCAGTCGGTCCTGTCCGGCGTTTTCATCGGCGCGCTGTACGGCCTGCTCGGACTGGGCCTGAGCCTTTCCTGGGGCATGCTGCGCCAGGTCAACCTGACGCATTTCGCGCTCGCTTTCCTCGGCGGCTATCTCACCTTCCAGCTCGCCGCGGTGGCGAAGGTCGATCCCTTCGTCAGCCTTGCCGTCACGGTGCCGCTTTTCTTCGGCCTCGGGGTGGCGCTGCACGGGTTCTTCACCCGCTTCAAGGTGACGCTGCTCAACACGCTGCTCGTCACCTTCGGCCTCACCAGCATCATCGAGGCGGGCATCCAGTGGTACTGGACGGCGGATTTCCAGCGCATGGAGAGCGCGTACGCGCAGGTGCGCTGGAAGATCGGGCCGCTGTATCTCTCGCTGCCCGACGTGATCACGCTCGGTCTTGCCCTGGCGCTCTGCTTCGGCACGTGGGCGGTGCTGCGCTTCACGGATCTCGGCAAGGCGATCCGCGCGATGACCGAGGACGCGCCGATCGCCGCGGCGTTCGGCGTCGACGAGAAGAGGCTCGGCTATCTCGTGTCGGGGGTGGCCGGCGCGTTCGCCGCGGTCGCCGGCGTCTGCCTCGCGCTCGACCACACGCTCGCGCCGGTGCAGATCTACGCCTGGATGGGCGTGGTGTTCGCCGCGGTGATGATGGGCGGGCTCGGCCGGCCGCTCGGGCCGCTCGTCGCCGGCATCGTCATCGGCGTGAGCGAGGCGCTCACCATGGCGGTCACGGCGCCGACCTGGGCGCCGCTGGTGTCGTTCTCGCTGCTGATCGCCATTCTGCTTTTCCGGCCGTCGCGATTCTGATGAAGGCCGGCCTGGGCATCTTCGCCGTGGCGCTGCTCGCGCTGCCCTACGTCGGGCTGCCGGCGTTCTACGAGTCGTTCTCGTACCTGCTCCTGAGCGCGATCGTGCTCGCCACTTCTTGGAACATCCTCAGCGGCTACTCCGGATACTTCTCCTTCGGGCACGGCGCCTTCTTCGGCGTCGGCGTCTACACGACCGCGGGGCTCGCCGGCAAGCTCGACTGGCCTTTTCTCTGGACGTTGCCGCTCGCCGCGCTCGCCGCCGCGGTGCTCGGCGTCGCGCTCGGCGCGGTGGTGTTTCGCGTGCGAGCGCTGCGCGGCGAGCTTTTCGCACTGCTCACGCTCGCGATCACCTTCGTTCTCGCGACCATCGCGCTCAATACCGTCGACGGCGGGCCGGGCATCCAGTTCATGGTCGACACGCCGAAGCTCACACCGACCGCGTCCGGATTCCTCTACCTGCTCATGCTCGCGGCCGCGGCGCTCACCCTCTGGATCGCCTACGCGATCTATCACTCGCGCTTCGGTACCGGGCTGCTGGCGATCCACGACGACGAGGACGTCGCCGAGGTGATGGGCGTGCCGACCTATCGCTTCAAGCTGGCTGCTTTCGCCATCTCTTGCGCGCTCGCGGGGCTTGCCGGCGGCATCCATGCCGTCTTCGTCTCCTATGTCACCGTGGCAGAGACGTTCTCCATCGCGCTGGCGGTCAACGTGGTCCTGATGGCCGCGCTCGGCGGCACGCGCCACTGGCTCGGGCCGGCGGTGGGCGCGGTGGCGATCACCGTGCTGCTCTATGCGTTCACCAGCGGTCAGGCGGCGGTGCTCGGCCGTGCCCTGACCGGCCTGATTCTCATCGTGGTCATCGTCGCGATGCCGGAAGGGATCCTCGGCCAGCTCCTCAAGCGGTTCCGGAAAAAGGAGCCTGTCCGGAAGCCGCCGGTTGAATCGGCGCGCCCTGCGATGAAAGCGAAGACCGGGACGATCCTGGAGGTGCGGGGGGCATCCAAGGCATTCAAGGGCGTGCAGGCGCTCGCGGGCGTCGATCTCGACGTCCGCGGCGGAGAAATCCTCGGCCTGGTCGGTCCGAACGGTTCCGGCAAGTCGACGCTGATCAACGTGGTGAGCGGTCATTACACCGCGGACAGCGGCTCGATCCGCTTCGAGGGCGCGGAGCTGATCGGGGTGGCCGCGCATCGCATCGCGCGCGCGGGAATCGCGCGCACCTACCAGATCCCGCGGCCGTTTCCGCAGCTGACCGTCCTGCAGAACATCGCGCTGCCGCCGATGTTCGGCCAGGTGGCGATGGACCGCGCCGCGGCCGAGCGGGAAGCCTGGCGCTGGCTCGAATTCACCGGGCTGGAGGCGAAGGCGCATCGCTTTCCCCCGGATCTGAACCTGCATGAAAGGAAATTCCTCGAGCTCGCCCGCGCGCTGGCGTCGCGGCCGAAGCTGCTGTTCCTCGACGAAGTGCTCTCCGGCCTGACGCCGGTCGAGATGGACGGCGCGCTGCGCCTGATCCGCGCCATCCGCGAGCAGGGCGCGACGATCGTCTTCGTCGAGCACGTGATGCGCGCGGTGATGGAGCTCACCGACCGCATCGTCGTGCTGACCTATGGCAAGGCGATCGCCGCCGGCCAGCCCGCCGAGGTGATGCGCCATCCCGACGTCGTCTCGGCGTACCTGGGGACCGCCCATGTATGAGGTGAGCAACGTCGCGGTCCACTACGGCGCCGCCGCCGCGGTCTCGGGCGTGCACCTGCGGATCGATCCCGGCGAGCTGGTGGTCGTCGTCGGGCCGAACGGCGCGGGCAAGTCGACGCTGATCAGCGCCATGGCGGGCGTGCACGCGGTGGCGGACGGCCGGCTGGTGGTCGACGGCCAGGACATCACGCGCGAGCCGCCGCATCGCTTCTGCGACCGGGGCATCGCCATCGTTCCCGAAGGACGGCGCCTGTTCGTGAACCTGACGGTGCGCGAGAACCTCGAGCTTGGCAGCTACCGGCGCGCGGCGCGCGGCGGTCGCGCGGAGTCGATGGCGCGCGTGTGCGCGCTTTTCCCAGTGCTCGCCGAGCGGCTCGACGTGCCCGCCGGCGCGCTATCGGGCGGCCAGCAGCAGATGGTGGCGATCGGCCGGGCGCTGATGGCGCAGCCGAGGTTCCTCCTGCTCGACGAGCCGTCGCTCGGCCTCTCGCCGCTCATCGTGCAGGACATGTTCCGCGCGATCCGCGAGGTGAACCAGGCGGGCGTGGCGGTGCTGCTGGTGGAGCAAAATGTCGCCATGGCCCTGCAGATGGCCCGCCGCGGCTACGTGCTCGACGAGGGCAGGATCGTCGCCGAGGGAGACCCGGCGCAACTGATGTCGCAGCCTCAAATCAAGAAGGCATACTTAGGAACGCAATGAAAGTCACTTTGCAGCCCAGCGGCCATACCTTCGAGGTGCCCGAGGGGCAGAACATCGTCCAGGCAGGATTGGCGGCGGGCTTCATGCTGCCTTACAGCTGCCGCGCGGGTGTCTGCCGGACCTGCCGCGGCACCGTCCTCGAGGGCAAGGTCGACTACGGCATGGTGCACGAGACTTACCTGCCGGAGAGCGACAAGGCGAAGGGGCTGGCGTTGCTCTGCCAGGCGAAGCCCCTGACCGATGTCGTGATCGAGGTGCGCGAAGTGCAGGGCGTCCGCCCGCGCACGATTCCGTGCCGCGTCGAGAAGCTCGACAAGCCCGCGCCCGACGTCGCGGTGATCGGCCTGCGCCTGCCGATGAACGAGAACTTCCGTTTCCTCGCCGGGCAGTACATCGACTTCCTATTGAAAGACGGGAAAAGAAGGAGTTATTCGCTCGCCACGCGTCCCGATCCCGCCGGCGTCACGGCGCTGGAGATCCACGTGCGTCATACGCCCGGGGGCCTGTTCACCGACCACGTGTTCGACAAGCTCAAGGTGAGGGATCTCTTGCGCTTCGAGGGTCCCTTGGGAAGTTTTTACCTGAGGGAGGATTCCAGCAAGCCGATCGTCATGCTGGCGAGCGGCACCGGCTTCGCGCCGATCCGGGCGATGTGCGAATACGCCGCGGAGAAGAAGATCTCCCGGCCGATCACGCTCTACTGGGGCGGCCGCCTGAAGCGCGATCTCTACCAGTTCGAGGCGGCGCAGGGCTGGCCGCACGTCAAGTTCGTCCCCGTTCTCTCCGACGAGAAATGGCAGGGCCGCACGGGCTTCGTGCACCGCGCGGTGATGGAGGATTTTCCCGATCTGTCGGGGCACCAGGTATATGCTTGCGGTGCACCGATCGTGGTCGAGTCGGCGCGGCGCGATTTCAGCGCGCAATGCAGGCTGCCGGCCGACGAGTTCTACGCCGATTCGTTCCTGACCGAGGCCGACAAGGCCGCTACCGCATAGGAGGAGACATGGCTGCACTGACGCGAGAGAAGATCCAGGATGGCATCGCCGACACGGACAACGCGAAGTCCGTCGTCAAGCCCTACGTGATGTCGCACGGCACGATGGAGTGCTACAGCCTGAAGGAGTCGCGCAAGTTCTACGAGGAGTTCCTCGGCCTCGAGTGCGTGCGCCACGCCAAGCCGGCGATGGTGGTGCGCTGCGGCCTCAAGTTCCACATCGTCGCCGTCGAAGTCGGCGCCGCCGTGCATCCGCAGAACGTGCTCAACCACTGGGGCCTGGACGTCGGCTCCAAGGCAGAGGTCGATCGCGTCCACAAGGAGGCGACCCGGAACAAGGACAAGTACAAGATCCGCCAGGTGCTGCCGGTGGTGGACCAGCACGGCGTCTACTCCTTCTACATGGAGGATCTCGACCACAACTGGTGGGAAGTGCAGTACTACCCCGGCTTCCAGAACGAGGACCTGTTCGACTTCGGCGACCGCTTCTCGATGGACGACGGCGCGGAAGTCGGCGAGCTGAAGGAGCTCAGCATCAAGACGACGGCGTGAGCCGTCATTTCCGGAGCTTCCTGGAGGAGCTCGAGGCGCGCACGGCAATCGAGGATTGCCTGAAGCGCTTCGCGCGCGCCGTCGACCGGCAGGACTGGAAGGCGGCGCGGGCGGCCTATCACGACGGCGCGTTCGACGACCACGGCTTCTTCAAGGGGCCGCCGGACGCGTTCCTCGCGCACATCGCCAAGCTGCACGCGCAGCAGGACCACTCGATGCACTTCAACACCAACGTGCTGATCGAGTTCCAGGCGAAGGACCGCGCCTTCGTCGAGACCTACGTGCTGGTGCTGCAGCGCTTCGGCGACCGGCGCGTGACGGCGTCGGCGCGCTACCTGGACCGGTTCGAGGAAAGAAACGGCGCCTGGCGCGTCGCGCATCGCACGCTGGTCTTCGGCGACATGGTCTCCGAGGCGATGGCCGAGCCGCCGAAGTTCCCCCCGGAATTCACGGTGCAGAAGCACGGCCTCGACGATCCGCTCTACCGGCTCAAGACTTGACGACAGACCTGCGGGTCATCGTCTTTCCCGGCGGCTTCAACCTGCCCATCTGGGCGGCGGAGCGGCAGGGACTTTTCGACGAGCAGGGCGTGCGCGTCGTGCTGACGCCGACGCCGAGCTCGACCTTCCAGATGCAGGGGCTCGCCGAGGGGCGCTTCGACGTCGCCATGACGGCGTTCGACAACGTCGTCGCCTACCAGGAGGGGCAGGGCGAAGCGGAAATCCCGCCGAACCCCGACCTGTTCGCCTTCATGGGCAGCGACCAGGGTTTCCTGTCGGTGATCGGCGGCAAGGGCGTGAAGAGCTTCGCGGACTTGAAAGGCCGGAAGCTTTCCGTGGATGCGATGACCACGGGCTACGCGTTCGTCCTGCGCGAGCTTCTCGAGCGAAATGGGGTCAGCGATGTGAGTTTCGATCGCGCCGGCGGGGCGCTGAGCCGGTTCCAGGAGCTCCTGAAGGGCACTCACGCCGGCACCGTGCTCGTCACGCCGTTCGACCTGCTGGCGATGCAACAGGGCCACATCCGCCTTGCCGTCGCGCACGAGCAGCTCGGCGCTTACCAGGGCGTGGTCGCGGCAGCGCGGCGCTCGTGGGCCGCGCAGAACGGAGCGGCGCTCGCCGGCTTCGTCCGCGCCTACCGCGCCGGCGTGGAGTTCCTCCACGCGAATCGCGAGATCGCCGAGGCTCTGCTCGTCGCCAACGTTCGCGCCATGACCCCGGCGCTGGCGAAGCAGACCCTCGCTGTCCTGCTCGATGAGCGCTCCGGCTTCTTCCGCGACGCCCGCCTCGACCCGGCCGGCATGGAAACGGTGCTCGCCCTGCGCTCGAAGTTCGGCAAGGTGAAGCTGTACGATCCCCAGAAATATCTCGACACCAACTACCTCCGATGAAAACCAAGCCCATCCTCAGCATGCAGGACTGCGAAAAGATCCAGGCCGCCGCTCGCGCCGAAGCGGTCAGGAACAAGTGGAACGTGACCATCGCCATCGTCGACGATGGCGGCCACCTGCTGTCCCTGGTTCGCGGCGACGGCGCGTCGCCGGTCACCGCGGAGATCGCGACGATGAAGGCGCACGGCGCGGCGGTCGCGCGGCGCTCGACGAAGCTCGCCGAGGAGCGCATCGCTTCGCGCCCGGCGCTGATCAAGATGCCGGTGCTGCCGGTGCAGGGCGGCGTGCCGATCATGCACGAGGGTCACTGCGTCGGCGGGGTCGGGGTCTCCGGCGTGCAGTCCCACGAGGACGAGCAGGTCTGCAACGCCGGCATCGCCGCCCTCGGCCCGTAATGCAAGCCTTCACGCGCGGGGTGCACCACCTCGCACTCTGTACCGACGACATGAAAAAGACCGTCGACTTCTACGTCGGCGTGCTCGGCATGCCGCTGGTGCACGCGATGAAGGTGCCGCCGGGCCTCGGCAGCGGGCCGAAGAACCGCGGCAATCCGCCGTACGAGAACATCCGCCACTACTTCTTCGACATGGGCAACGACAGCCTGCTCGCCTTCTTCGAGATCCCGAAGGGGAAGGAACCGCGGGCCAACCGCAATGCCATCGGCGGCATGCAGCACTGCGCGTTCGTCGTCACGCCGCAGCGCCTCGCCGAGATCGAGCAGCGCCTGAAGAGTCGCGGCATCGAGTACATCGGACCGATCCCGCAGCTTCCCGGCCTGGTCGGTATCTACTTCCTCGATCCGAACGGCATCCGGCTCGAGTTCGCCTGCCAGCCGGCGGACGGCGACGATCAGCAGGTGCTGAAGTGCAACCGGCAGACGGACGAGGAGCTGCGCCGGGAACTGCGGACCCTAGAAGAGGAACCGTAGCCCGACGCTGTAGAAGCGCTGCGCAGGCTCGCCGCTCTGCCGGCCGACGGTCGAGTCGATCTGGAAGCGGTTCGGGATCACCCAGAAGCGGATGCCGGCGTGCTGCGTCGGCATGTCGCCGCGCTCGCCGAATGTCTCCAGGATGGCATAGATGCGCGGCGCGTAGACCAGCTGCTCGAGACCGATCCCCCACGTCGCCCGGTCCTTGAGGTAACCGAGATTGGTGTGGATGACCGACCAGTCCTTGAAGAACGAGAAGCTGGCAATGCCGTTCACGTAGGGGTCGCCGCCGAACGAGCCGGCGGAGAGGGCCAGGCCGTAGCCG
>LSTF01000034.1 GCA_001644455.1 Betaproteobacteria bacterium SCGC AG-212-J23 | reverse complement strand
TAACGATGCGATGCACGCCGGCGGGCACGGGCTTTTGCACGAGGGCCGCCTCCTTCACGACCTTCTCCTGAGGTGGCAGGGCGACCTTCTCCTTCTCTTTTTCCTTCTCCTTCACCACCGGCACTTTTTCCGGCGCCTTGGCGACAACGACCGGCTCATCCGGAACGGGGGCGGCGGGCGCGGCTTTGGACGCAGAGGCGGGCGCGGCGGCGACCTGCGCCGGCCGCCCGTTGTGCTCGCGGTACCACTGGTAGGCGATCACGCCGGCGGCGACCAGCACGCCGAGCGAAGCGCCGAGGTAGACGAAGGTCGAGCGCCGGGCGTTGTCGGAGAACGGCACCGGCTGCTTGTAACGCGCGGCAAGGCTGTTGGAATCGGGCGCGTCGAAGCGATCGGCGAGGCGGCCGAGCAGCGGCTCGGCGTCGATCTTCAGCAGACGCGAATAGGCGCGCACCATGCCGCGCACGAAGGTGCCGCCGGGCAGCTGCTCGAAGCGCTCCTGTTCCAGCGCCTCGAGCTGGCGCGCCGCGAACTTGAGCTGCTGCGCGACGTCGGTCAGCGCCAGGCCGCGTTCCTCGCGCGCCCGCGCGAGCTCCGCGCCGACGCCGCTCGGTGACGGCGGCACGGCGGCGGGGACGGTCGCCTCGGTCGTCTCAGTCATACTGGCCCCGCTGCAGCGCACGGTACTCGTCCGATCCCGGATAGCGCCGGCGCAGCTGGTTGGCAAGGCTCTGTTCCGCGACGCGCTCGCCGGCCCTGCGCTCGATGCGCAGCGCGAGCCACAGCGACTCGGCGCTCGGGGCAATGAGCTTGTTGTAGCGCGACACCAGGCGGCGGGCTTCGTCGATCTTGCCCTGCCGGTAGCGGATCTCGGCGAGCTTGATGAGCGACGGCGCATCGTCGGGATCGAGCTTCAGCGCGCGCTGGAAGAATTCGTCGGCATCCTTGGCATTGCCGCTCTTGAGGCTGCACACCCCCGCCGCCGAATACGAGCGCCATGGCGCGGCGTAGAGCGGATTGCGGATCGCCTGCAGGAAATACTTGATCGAGTCCTGCTCGCGGCTGGTATTGCACAGGAACCAGCCGTAGTTGTGGTTGATGTCCGGGTCGGTGGGTGAAAGCCGCAGCGCGCGCTCGAAGCTCGTCTCGGCGAGCTGGTTCTCCTTCAGCTCCATGTACACCAGCCCCAGCATGCTGTGCGCCGGCGGATAGCTGGCGTCGGCGGCGGTGGCGACACGCAGTTCCTCGAGCGCGATCGCCATGCTGCCGCGCGCGTAGTACGCGGCGGCGAGGTCGGTGTGGGTGCGGGCGCGGCTGCGCGAGTCGCCCGTCTCACCGACGATCGTGCCGGTCTCCACCGTCGGCTCGTCGCTGTGCGTGGCGCAGCCCGCGAGCGCGATCAGGCCGAGCACGATCGCGGCGCGCCTCACGCGTGGACTTCCTTCACCGCCACGACCTTGTGCTGGGTACGGCGCGTGCGGTCGGCGACGTCGCCCGCGAGCTGGCCGCAGGCCGCGGCAATGTCGTCGCCCCGCGTCTTGCGAACGGTGACGGTGCTGCCCGCGCTCTGCAGGATGCTGGCGAAGCGGCGGATACGCTCGTCGGACGAACGCGCGAAACCCGATTGCGGGAACGGGTTGAACGGGATGAGGTTGTACTTGCAGCGCACCTGCTTCGCGATCGCGGCGAGCTCGCGCGCGTTGGTGTCGCTGTCGTTCACGCCGTCGAGCATTACGTATTCGAAGGTGATGAAGTCGCGCGGCGCCTTTTCCAGATAGCGGTTGCACGCCGCGAGCAGCTCGCGCAGCGGATAGCGCCGGTTGACCGGAACCAGCCGGTCGCGCAGGCGATCGTTGGGCGCGTGGAGCGAGACCGCGAGCGCCACCGGACACTCGTCGCGCAGGCGATCCATTTCCGGAACCACGCCGGAGGTCGAGACGGTGACCCGGCGGCGCGAGAGGCCGTAGGCGTTGTCGTCGAGCATCAGCCGCAGCGCCGGGATGACGTTGTCCAGGTTGAGCAGCGGCTCGCCCATTCCCATCATCACCACGTTGGAAATGATTCTTTCTTCTTTGCTCTCGCCAAGAAGTTTTTTCGCCAGCCACAGTTGACCGACGATCTCCGCCGTCGTCAGGTTGCGGTTGAAGCCCTGCTTGCCGGTCGAGCAGAAGGCGCAGTCGAGCACGCACCCCGCCTGGCTCGAGATGCAGAGCGTTGCGCGGCGCGCCTCGGGAATGAACACCGCCTCGACCGCGTTCGCGCCGTCGACCTTGAGCAGCCACTTGCGCGTGCCGTCCGACGCTAGCGTATCGCCGACGATCGCCGGCGCTGCGATGCAGGCGCTTTCGACCAGCTTTTCGCGCAGGCCCTTCGCCAGGTCGCTCATGCGCGCGAACTCGCCTTCGCGGCGCTGGTGCACCCACTGCAGGACCTGCCGGGCGCGGAACGGCTTTTCCCCGAGCTCGGCGAAGAACCCGGCGAGGCCGGCCGCATCGAGTCCGAGGAGGTTTCGCTTCACCGTTTGAAGATCTGCTCCGGCTTGAAGAAGTAGCTCACTTCCGTGCGCGCGTTCTCGACGCTGTCCGAGCCGTGCACGGCGTTGGCATCGATGGAATCGGCGAAGTCGGCGCGGATCGTGCCCTTGGCCGCCTTCTTCGGATCGGTAGCGCCCATCAGCTCGCGGTTCTTCGCTACCGCGTCGTCACCCTCGAGCACCTGCACCAGCACCGGCCCCGAGATCATGAACTTCACCAGGTCGCCGAAGAACGGCCGCTCCTTGTGCACCGCGTAGAAGCCTTCGGCCTCCTTGCGCGAAAGATGCATCATGCGCGCCGCGACGATGCGCAGGCCAGCCTTTTCGAAGCGCGCGACGATCTGTCCGATCGCGTTTTTCTTCACTGCGTCAGGCTTGATGATCGAAAGCGTCCGCTCCACCGCCATTACCGGGGCTCCATAAGCAAAAGTTCGCGCGGATTCTATCACGCTGGCCCAGCGAATTTCGTAAAAACAATAGCTTAGACGCTGGTCAGAACTTCGAACGCGAGCGCCACTCCGGAACGAGGCCGCGCGCTCCACGCGTCGCCTGGAAGCGAGCATCGATGCCGAGGCCGGGAACCCAAACGAGGTCGTCCCCGCAGAACAGGAGCGGCAGGCGCTCGCGCTGCCAGGGCGGAACGCCGGCTTCCTGGAAGAGATTCTTCAGCGTGCGGCGGGGACGGCGAGAATCGGGCTGGAGACGCTCGCCGCCGGAGCGAAGGCGGACGCTCAGGGGCTGGTGCTCGAGCGCGATGCCTTTGCCGCGTACCTTGCGAAAGCGCAACTCGCCGCCGAGCGCGGGAAGCTTGAGCAGAGGCTCACCTTTCCATTCCTGGCGGGAAAACTCCGCCGGCGATTCGGGATCGAGAAGCACCTTGCTTCGGTACAAACGCAGCCGCGCGCCGTCGTGCTCGACCAGCGTGCGCGCCCCGCCGCCGGCGAGCTGCTTCAGCATCTCCGCGAGCTTCGCCTGGCTCGGCGCCTTGAGGCCCCGCGAATGGAGGAAGCTGCGCAGCAGCTCTTCCTGCCCCGCACCCTTCTTCGCGAAGTGCCGCGCCGCGCGCGCGAGGTTTCGCTTCCACTGCGGGAACTTCTGTTCGAGGAGCGGGCCGATGCTGCGCCGGATGAAGTTGCGTGTCAGCGCTTCGTTGCTGTTGCTTTCGTCCTCGATCCAGCGCAATTCGTGCTCACGGGCATACGACTCGATCTCGCGGCGCGAAGTCCCGAGCAGCGGTCGCCAGAGGGTCTTGGCGCCCAGCCGCCCGTGCTCGGTCATGCCGCTCGCGCCGCGCACGCCCGCGCCGCGCAGCAGGTTCATCAGCACCGTCTCCGCCTGGTCGTCGAGGTTGTGCGCCAGTGCGACGACGGAAAAAGGAGATTTTCGAAAGGCCTCGTACCGGGCGTCGCGCGCCGCCGCCTCCAGACCCTTTGCTGCCCTCCGGACACTCACGCGCCGCACGGTGAGCGGGATGCCCCATCTCTTGCACAACTTGCGGCAGAAGTCGGCCCACGCGTCCGCGTTGGGGCTCAGGCCGTGATGGACGTGGATCGCCGAGACGCCGCGATCCCTCAGCTGGTGAAGCAGGACGACCGAATCGATGCCGCCGGAAAGGCCGACCGCGATTCTCTTAGCGCTCGGTCGCTTCCTTGAACTTGCCATGGCTCATCAGCCGCTCGAGGCGGAGCTCGACCAGCTCCTTCGGCTTCTTCTCGCGCAGCTGCTTGAGGGTCTCGGCGAGCGCCTTCTTCAGCGCCTGCGCCGTCACCTGCGGATCGCGGTGCGCGCCGCCGAGGGGCTCGGGGACGATCTTGTCGATCAAGCCGAGCGTCTTCAGGCGGCTGGCGGTGATGCCGAGCGCCTCGGCCGCCTCCGGCGCCATGGTCGAATCGCGCCACAGGATGGAGGCGCAGCCTTCCGGCGAGATCACCGAATAGGTCGAATACTGCAACATGAGAACGGCGTCGCCCACCGCAATGGCGAGCGCGCCGCCCGAGCCGCCCTCGCCGATGACGGTGGCGATGATCGGCACGCGCAGCCGCGCCATCTCGAACAGGTTCCTGCCGATCGCCTCGGACTGGCCGCGCTCCTCGGCGTCGATACCGGGATACGCGCCGGGCGTGTCGACGAAGGTGAACACCGGCAGGCCGAACTTCTCGGCGAGCTTCATCAGGCGCAGCGCCTTGCGGTAGCCCTCGGGCTTGGGCATGCCGAAGTTGCGCGCGATCTTTTCCTTGGTGTCGCGGCCCTTCTGGTGGCCAATGATGACGCACGGCTCGCCGTTGAAGCGCGCCAGTCCGGTGACGATCGCGGCGTCGTCCGAGAACGTCCGGTCGCCGTGCATCTCCTCGAAGTGCGTGAAGAGCATTTGCACGTAGTCGAGCGTGTACGGGCGCTGCGGATGGCGCG
Organism: Betaproteobacteria bacterium SCGC AG-212-J23; assembly: GCA_001644455.1. Lineage (GTDB taxonomy): Bacteria > Pseudomonadota > Gammaproteobacteria > Burkholderiales > SG8-39 > SCGC-AG-212-J23. Next base: position 31,380 of record LSTF01000034.1, on the reverse strand, counting down.
CGACCTGCGCCACCTGCCACGGCGAGAGCTTGCCGTAGATGTCCTTGGTGAGAGTCTGGCTGCGCTTGGTGAGGCGCTGGATCTCGTCGGAAATGTCGACCGCCGAGTCGTCCTGCGCGTAGCGCAGTTCCTCGATCTTGGTTTCGAGCTCCGCGATCGGCTGCTCGAATTCCAGGAAGGTGGTCTTCATCCGGGCGGCGATTCTAACCGATTGTGACTACACGGTTTCTGCCGGCGTTCTTGCCTTCGTACAAGGCCTTGTCGGCGCGCGCCAGCAGCGCGCTCACCGGCTCCTTCATCGCATAGGTCGCCACGCCCACGGTGACGGTTACGCGCGGCACGCCTGGAAAGAGCGCCCCCTCGGTCTTCGCGCGCACACGCTCCGCGCAGGTCTGCGCGCCCGCCGTGTCGGTGCCCGGCAGGATGAGGAGAAACTCCTCGCCGCCGAATCGCCCGTAGACGTCCACGGCACGCAACTCCGGCGGCACCAGGTGCGCGAATTCCTTCAGCACGGCATCGCCGGCAGCATGCCCGAAGCGGTCGTTGATGGATTTGAAGTGATCGATGTCGATCATGCACACGGCAAACGCTGTGCCCGCGCGCTCGGCGCGCGACTGCTCGCGCGCCAGCGCCTCGGTCAGATAGCGACGGTTGTAGACCCCGGTAAGCTCGTCGCGGATCGCCAGCTCGCCGATCCGCTCGACCGCGGCCTGCAGCCCCCGGTGGCTGTCGGCGAGCCGCGCCCGCATCCGGCTGACGTAGCCGCCCATCACCGCGAACCACGGCAGGACCACCGCGAGGACGACGAACTCGGCGAGCGCGGTACGGGGGTTCACGCCGGGACCGCGCAGGTAGAGCAGATGCAGCATGATGGCGTGCGCCACCAGCGCGAGGATCGCGAGCGTCACCATCCGCTGCACGCTCAGGCGAAGCACGCCGAACAGCATCGCCACCAGGTAGAACGGCGTCAGTACCGCGCGCGCCGGCCCGGCGTGATACATGATGTAGGCGAGGAGAATGATCGCCGCGCCGACCTGCTCGGCGGTCAGGCTGGGATCGGTGAAGCGGTGGTTCAGGCCGCTGCGGAATAGCGCGTAGAAGATCGCGATCAGGAGCAGGACGCCGAGGCTGGCGTCGAGCGCTGCGCGCCAGGGCAGCAGGCCGAGCAAGGCGCAGGCCGCGAGCGCGATGCAGACGAGGAGCGCGGTGCCGGCCGCCATCAGGAAGCGCGCGACCCGCAGCGCCTGCCGTTCGTCCCTCTCCGGCAACCCGACCGCCGCTTCGGACAGGACTTCGCTCATCGCGCCGCCCCTCTTCTTTTCTTTTGCGTCTCAGTATTCTACCGGCACGGGGTCGAGCGAGCGCCAGAGGTACCAGCTGGCGACCGTGCGCCACGGCCGCCAGGTCTCGCCGAGCGCTCTCATGCTTTTCAACGATCTTTTCCGGTAGGAAAGGCGCATCGCCTTCTGCAACCCCAGGTCGTCGAGCGGGAAGACGTCCGGTCGCAGCAGGTTGAACATCAGGAACATCTCGGCCGTCCAGCGGCCGATGCCGCGCACGTCGGTCAGCTCGGCGATGATCGCCTCGTCGTCCATCTGCGGCCAGTTGCGCTCGTGGATCTTGCCGTCGGCGAAGTGCTGCGCGAGGTCGGCGATGTACTCGGTCTTGCGGTCCGACAGCCCGCAGGCGCGCAGCTTCTTCCTGTCTCTTGCAATGACCGCATCCGGAGTAATTGTCTGATCGAGGCAGATAACCACCCTGTTCCACACGCTCTGCGCGGCTTTGACCGAGATCTGCTGGCCGCAGATCGCCCTCGCCAGCGTCATGAAGGCTTCTCCGCGCCGCATCATGAACACCTTGGGATGGCGCTTCATGATGGCCGCCATCACCGGGTCCTTTTTCGCCAGCGCGCGCTTCGCGCGGTCCCAGTAGTTGGGCTTCATGTCCACTAGGTCAGGCTTCATGGATCGGCAGGTTGAGAAGCAGGTTCTGCGGCTTCATGCGCACCACGTCGCCTTCGTCGCACGAGAGCGCGAGGTACACGGGGCGCCCGGCGATCTCGCGCTTCGTGACCGAAGGATTGGCGAACTCCAGATGGAACAGCGCGAGGATGCGCCGCATGCGGCCCTGCTCCACCTGGCCGCCGGACCAGAGCTCGTTCAGGATCGCGGTCGATTCCGCGTCGAGACCGATGTGCCAGGCCCAGCGCTCCTCCTCAATCTTGCGGATCGGCTTGACCAGGACTCTCGTCTGCAGGAAGTGCCAGACCCAGGATTCGATGACGCGCGCCAGCGCGTCGAGCGCCGCCCGGCCGTAGGTGAGGCTGATGACCGTGTCGTGCCGCGACTCGCGCTCCCAGTAGCTCGCGGCGTTGGCGCGGTCAATGACGTCGAGCTCGGTCTTCGCCAGGTCGCCCTGCGCTTCGACGATGAGGCGGCCGATGCTGCCGTAGCGGTTGCCCGAGGCGTGCATCTCCACCGTCTCGAGGTCGGCGAGCAGCGCGTGCCCGTCCTTGACCGTCGCCTTCTGCTCGCGGAAGAAAATCTCGGCCGCGCGCGGGCGCAGCGGGTCGTCGCAGCCGTCGAGGATGTTGCGCAGGATGACGTGCGCGAGCTGGTCGATGAACATCGGCGGCACGTCGATCTTCGCGCGAAACAGGCTCAGGTAGCAGCCTTCGACCGTGCCGGCCGAGAGCAGCCGGTCCCGGAAGCGCAACATCACCTCGTAGTTGTGCCGAGCGTCTCCGTCCTTGATCGGCGCGACGTCGATCGAGCGGCGGGGATCTTCCATCAGCGCGGTATGGATGCGGCGCTCGTCGTCGCACGACTCCTCGACCGGATGCAGCTCCGGGCGCAGGAAGTAGGCCCGCAGGAAATCCTCCGTGACCCGCAGCTTTCCGGCCGGGTCGCGCTCTAGAAGGTGGAAACCGCTATTGCGCCAAAAATCGGCCAGAAATCAGGCAGGAGCGAGGACCAGTCGCGAGTGGGACGCGACGTGCTGCTTGAGGAAATCCATCTGGTCGGAAAGGATGCGGCGGTTCGTCAGGATCAGGTACTCGGCCTTGTTCGGCACGTACGGTGCGTAGAGGAGCTCCATGCCGGACTCGTGCGGCAGCCGGTTGCGCTTGCTGCCGTTGCAGTGCCGGCAGGCGGTGACGACGTTCATCCAGGTGTCGCGGCCGCCGCGCGAAAGGGGCGTGATGTGGTCGCGCGTCAGGCGAAAGTAGTTCAGCTCGTCGCCGCAGTAGGCGCACATGTGCCGGTCGCGGCGAAACAGCTCCCGGTTGTTGAGCGGCGGCACCTGGTTGAAGCCCTTGGCGGCCAGCGCCTTGCCCCTGATGGCGATGATCGAATGCGCGGTGATGCTGGAGCGCGCGCCGGTGACGCGACAGACGCCGCCGTAGTAGGTGAAGGTCGAGTCGCCGAGCGTCCAGGCGACGAGGTTCTTGGCGTAGTAGAAGCAGGCCTGCTGCCAGCTGATCCAGCGATGCGGCACACCGTGCGCGTCGAGCGACAGGATGAGAGGCTTGTCCATTCGATTGGCAGGATTCATGCTTTCGCGAACCATTCTGCCTACCAAGCTGCGGAAAAACAAGGGACTGCGGAGGGAACCTCCAGAACCGGCTAGTCCTTGCCGACGGCTTCCTTGAAGCCCTGCCCGGCGGCGAAGGCCGGGATGGTCTTGGCGTCGATGCGGATTTCCTTGCCGTTGAGCGGGCTGCGGCCGGCGCGGGCCTTGCGCTTGCGCGGCAGGAAGGTGCCGAAGCCGACCACGGTGACGCGCTTGCCTTTGGCGACGTTGTTGACGATGGCGTCGAACACCGCGTTGACCGCCTCGCCTGCCGCCGTCTTGCTCACGTTGCCCGCTTTCGCGGCCACCTCCACCAGATCGGATTTCGTGACGACGTGTGGCATGCGCTCTCCCCGTTGCGAATCATCGTATCGAAATCGAAATCGAAACACAACGCGGCCGGCGCGCGCCTCCGTGAATTTCTTGCACGCGGCCTGCAAACATTTATGATTGCGGTCGAGGAGGAGTCCCTAATGGTTCGAATCGATCGGCTTGTGCTCGCCGCGCTCGCCTTTGGCGCCGCGGTCGCGCCAGTGCACGCGCAAATCACGCTTACCTACTCGAGCTGGGTGCCGCCCACACACCATCTCACGATCTGGCAGGCGAACTGGGCCGCCGAGGTGGAGAAGGCGACCGGCGGACGGGTCAAGTTCAACGGGTTGCCGAAAGCGCCCGCCGCCGCGCCGGGAACCTTCGACGCGGTACGCGACGGCCTGGTCGACCTCTCTTATGTCACGGCGAGCTACACGCCGGCGCGGCACATCCTGCCGCTGATGGCCGAGCTGCCGGGCGCGGGCGAGACTGCCGAGATCAACTCGGTCGCCTTCTCGCGCATCCACTGGAAGTATTTCCAGAAGATCGGCGAATACAAGGGCGTCAAGCTGCTCGGCGTCTGGACCCACGGCCCCGGCCAGATGTTCACCAAGAAGCCGATCAAGTCGCTCGACGACTTCAAGAACCAGAAGATCCGCACCGGCGGCGGCATCGCCGAGCAGGTGGCGAACGCGCTCGGCGCCTCGGCGTTCGTCAAGCCCGCCCCCGAGTCCTACGAGCTGCTCAACTCGGGCGTGGCGGACGGGGTGTTCTTCCCGTTCGAGTCGATCAGCTCGTTCAAGCTCGACAAGGTGATCGGCCAGGCGACGGTGTTCCCGGGAGGCCTGTACAGCTCCGCGTTCGGCTTCTTCATGAACGAGGACAAGTGGAACAAGATTGCCAAGGCCGACCAGGCGATCATCGAGAAGTACTCGTATGAGTACGCCGCGCGGAGCAACGGCCAGTCGTGGGACCGCGCCGACAAGGTCGGCATGGACGCGCTGAAGGCCGCCGGCGCCATCATCACGACGGCGACGCCGGCGATGCAGGCCGAGGCGAAGAAGCGCGCCGGCCCGATCATCGACGACTGGGTCAAGAAGGCCAGCGTCAAGCTGCCCAACGCGAAGGCGGTCCTCGACGAGTTCCACCAGGAGCTGAAAAAAGTAGCTTCGGGTAAGTGAACCCGGTCTGGGAAAAGCGGGCGGACGCCGTCCTCGGCATCGCGGCGTCCGCCCTTCTTTTCTGCATGATGGTGCTGACGTTCTTCGACGTCGTCGGCCGCTATCTGCTCAACCGGCCGATCCGCGGCGCCTTCGAGCTCACCGAGCTCGGGTTGCTGATCCTGATCTTCGCCGGCCTGCCGCTCGTCTCGCACGCCGACGAGCACGTGACGATGGACTTCATCGACCGCGTCCTGCCCGACCGCGCGCGGCGCGCCTGGATCCGCGCGATGCACGCGATCTGCGCGGCGATCATGTTCTTCCTCGCCTGGCAGGTGTGGATCAAGGCGAACCGGATCGCCGGCTATGCCGACACCACGGACGTGCTGCGCGTCCCCATCGGCCCGTTCGTGTATTTCATGGCCTTGATGATCGGCCTCACCGGCGTGGTCCACCTCTTCAAGATGGTCGTGCCGGGCGCCGAGCGCGCCAACCAGGCGACCACCTGAACGCATGACCGAATCGCTGATCGGCCTCGCGATCATGCTGGTGCTCGCCTTCCTGCGCATGCCGATCGCGCTGTCGATGGGCGTGGTCGGCATCGTCGGCTACGCCTACATGCGCGACTGGAACTGGGCGGTGGCGTTCGCCACCGCGCAGACCAAGATCTACGAGACCGGGCGCAACTACGCGCTGACGGTGGTGCCGCTGTTCATCCTGATGGGCAACTTCGTCACTCGCGCCGGCATGTCGTCGGAGCTGTTCAAGACCGCCAACGCGTTCATCGGCCACCTGCGCGGCGGCCTGGCGATGGCGACCATCTGCGGCTGCGCCGGCTTCGGCGCGATCTGCGGCTCGTCGATCGCCACCGCCGCCACCTTCGCCAAGGTCGCCTACCCGTCGATGAAGAAGTTCGGCTACTCCGACGCGCTCGCCACCGGCTCGATCGCCGCCGGCGGCACGCTCGGCATCCTGATCCCGCCCTCGACCATCATGGTGATCTACGGGATCATGACCGGCACCAGCATCGGCAAGCTGTTCGCTGCCGGCATCATCCCGGGCATCATCGCCACCGTCCTGCTCTGCCTCGCCGTGCAGTATTTCGTCTGGCGCGACCCGTCCTCCGCGCCGCGCGGCGAGCGGCTCTCCTGGAAGGAGCGCTTCGACACGCTGCACGGCTTCGGCTGGTTCGCCGCGGTCGGCGTGGCGGTGATCGGCTCGGCAAGCATGGGCTGGCTCGAGTCCGACGACGCCGCGGTGCTTGGCGCGCTGGCGGTCTTCGGCCTGTCGCTGATCTACAAGGGCGTGACCAGCGTGATCGCGCTCTTCGTGCTGGTGATGGGCGGGATCTACGGCGGCGTCTTCACCGCGGTCGAGGGCGCGGGGGTCGGCGCGTTCGGCGCGATGATCTTCGCCCTCGCCCGCAAGTCGCTCGGTTGGCGCGCGCTCTACGCCGCGCTGCTCGAGAGCGCGCGTACCACGGCGATGCTGTTCATGATCCTGATCGGCGCGCTGATGTTCGCGGAGTTCGTGAACATCACCACCATGCCCGACGACCTGAAGAACTTCGTCACGCGCCTCAACGTCAGCCCGGTGATGGTGGTCGCGGTGATCATGGCGATCTACGTGATCCTCGGCACGGCGATGGAGGAGCTCTCCATGATCCTGCTGACGGTGCCGGTGTTCTTCCCGCTGATCGTGCACCTCGGCATCGACCCGATCTACTTCGGCATCCTGATCGTGGTGGTGGTCGAGATCGGCCTGATCAGCCCGCCGGTAGGCATGAACCTGTTCGTCCTCAACACGCTGCTGCCGCAGGTGCCGACACGCACCATCTTCCGCGGCGTGCTGCCGTTCATGACCATCGACTGTGTGCGCCTGGCGATCCTGGTTGCCTTCCCCATCCTCTCCACCTGGCTGCCGAGCTTCATGAAATGAAATCGAAGGCTCACTTCATGGACCGGGTGAGCCGGGAGATGGAAGAGGATTTGAAAAAGAATTCTCTTTCTACAGAGGAGGCGCTCGCAGCCTGCTGCCGGATACTCGCTTCGGAAGGCCACGAATCCGGGCTCGCCGGTCAAGTCACGGCGCGTGCCGACAAACCCGGCACCTTCTGGACGCTGCAATTTGGCTATGGCTTCGAGGAAGCTACGGTGAAGCGCATCGTCCTGGTCGACGAAGACTTGAAGCCCCTGAAGGGCGGCCGGCCGAATCCCGGCGTGCGCTTCCACGTGTGGGTCTACAACAAGCGCCCGGACGTAAGCGCGATAGTGCATACACACGCTCCGCACGCTTCAGCGCTCGCTAGTACGGGAAAGGCTTTGAAGACCATCCACATGGACAGCGCCATGCTGCATGGCACTGCCCATCTTCCAGAGTGGCCGGGCGTCCCGGTCGCCGACGACGAAGGCCGGATCATCTCCGGCGCGCTCGGCAGCGCGAAGACCATCCTGCTCGCCAACCATGGGCTCTTGACTGCAGGAAATTCGGTCGAAGAGGCTACCTACCTGGCGGTCTTCTTCGAGCGCGCCGCGCGCATGCAGCTGCGCGCGATGGCGGCGGGTGGATTCAAGGAAGTGAAGCCGGAACTGGCCGAGGAAGCGCGCGACTTTCTGCTGCAGCCTTCTATCGTCCGCGGGACGTTCGCTTACTGGGCGCGCCGCTGTGCGTGACGGCGCCCAGGTTCGCCGGCCCGACCAGCGCCGCATACTTCTCTAGCACGCCGCTCACTTGGCGCTTAGGCAGCGCGGCTTTTCTCGTCTTCAGAGAGGCCTTCGTCTCGAGAATGCCTCTTACGGCATCGATGCGGATCGGATCGCCGTCTCTGAGGAGCGCGAGCGCCCCTCCCGCGGCCGCCTCGGGCGAGACGTAGCCGATCATCATGCCGCGGGTCGCGCCCGAAAAGCGTCCGTCGGTAAGCAGCGCGACCTTCTCCCCCATTCCTTGCCCATAGAGAAGCGCGGTCACGCCGAGCATCTCGCGCATGCCGGGGCCGCCCTTCGGTCCTTCGTAGCGGATGACGAGGACCTCGCCTTCCTTGTACTTCCGCTTCTTGACGGCCTCCAGGCACGCCTCCTCGGAATCGAAGACGCGCGCCGGGCCTTCGAAGCTGAGCGATTTCAAGCCGGCGACCTTGATCAGCGCGCCATCGGGCGCGAGGTTGCCCTTGAGCACCACCAGCCCGCCGGTTTTCATGATCGGCTCCTTGCGCACGACCGATCCGTCCGGACCGGCATGGCCTTTCAGCGCGCTTTCCAAGGTCGCGCCACTGAGTGTGAGGCAATCCCCGTGGAGAGCACCGTGCGCCAGCAGCGCTTTCAGCACCGAATAGACGCCGCCGACCGCATGCAGGTCCTTGGCGAGATAGCGTCCGCCCGGCTGCAGGTCGGCAATGAGCGGCGTGCGCTTCGCGACGCGCGCGAAGTCGTCGAGCGTGAAGCGGATGCCCGCCTCGTGCGCGATCGCAGGCAGATGCAGCGCGGCGTTCGTCGAGCCGCCGGTGGCGGCTACGGCCGCCGCGGCGTTCTCCAGGCTTTTCTTCGTCACAAGCTGTCGCGGCAGCGGCCCTTTTTCGAGAAGCTTCATCACCGTTCTTCCCGCTTCTCGAGCGACTTCGTTGCGCCCGGCGGAAACCGCGGGAAGCGTCGCAGACCCGGGCGGCGCCAGGCCCAGGGTCTCGGCCACCATCGCCATCGTGTTGGCGGTGAACTGGCCGGGACAGGAACCGAGCGTCGGCAGGCAGGCCTGCTCGAGCTCGGCGAGCTCGCCCTCCTTCATCTTCCCCGCCAGCACGGCGCCGACCCCCTCGTAAGTGTCGAGCACGGTGACGTCGCGGCCGCGCCAGGTCCCGGGCAGCGCGGCACCGCCGTAGACGAACACCGACGGCACGTTCAAGCGCACCATCGCCATCATCATGCCCGGCAGGGTCTTGTCGCAGCCGGCGAAGCAGACCAGCGCGTCGTAGGCGTGGCCGCGCACGACCGCCTCGACGCCATCGGCGATGATCTCCCGCGACACCAGCGAGTAGCGCATGCCGCCGTGGTTCATCGACATCGAGTCGGCCACCGAGATGGAGGCAAAGTCGAACGGCACGCCGCCGGCGTCGCGCACGCCTTCGCACGCCTCGCGCGCGAAGGCCCCGAGGAGCGCGTTGCAGGGCGTGACGCGGCCATCGGTCGAAGCGACGCCGACGAACGGCTTCTTCAGGTCGCCGCGCTTCACGCCCAGCGCGCCCAGGAAGGCGCGGTGCGGTGCGCGGTCGAGGCCCTCAACCGTGATTCGAGACGGCAGCTTCTTCTTCATATTCCGCGACGATTTCCTCGATGCTGGCACTTCCCGCGAAGCCGCGGTTCGAAACGGTGGTCTTCGGTACCGCGTCCATGATCGCCTGCAGCCGCTCGTCGGGCGCGAACGTGACCTTTCCCCTGGCGCGGCCCTTCACGGCGTTCCACATCTGCTCCGCGCTGACGCTGATCCCGGGCAGGAGGAACGTGCCGGTAACGGACTGGGCGCGCAGGAAGGCGTCCACCACGCGGCGCAGCGAGATGCACGCCATCCGCGTGTCCGGCCGTACCGGGCAGACATAGTCGCGGCCGGCGAGCGGCTCGCGGATGATGGCGCTCGCCCACCCGGACACCGCAGTGTTCGCGCTCCCGGGCCGCACCATCACCGTCGGCAGCCGCAGCGAGCAGCCGTCGAGGTAACCGCGGCGCGTGTAGTCGGCGATGAGGATCTCGCCGACCAGCTTCTGCGCGCCGTAGGAGAGGCGCGGCGAAGGCGGCGTGTCGTCGGTGACCGGATCCGGGATGCGCCCGCCATAGACGGCGATCGACGAGGCGAAGACGAACTTCGGCCGGTGCCCGGCGAGGCGGCAGGCTTCGAGCAGGTCGCGCGTCGCTTCGAGGTTGACCTTGGTGCCGAGCTCGAAATTCTGCTCGGCGCCGCCCGAAACGAGCGAAGCGAGATGGAATACAAGGTCGATTTCCGGCGTTATCAACGAGCGCGTGAATGGCGGATACGCCAGGTTGCCGATGAGGCCGGTACCGCTCTGGTCGGTGGCAATCACCTCGTGTCCGGAGAGGCCGCGAACCAGGGCGGAACCGATGTAGCCCGCTGCGCCGGTGACGAGTATTCTCATGGACGCGGCTATTCTAAATAGGAGGAGTGGATGCTTCGCAGCTTGATCGCAACGCTTTGCGCGCTCGCGTCGTTCTCGTCTTCGGCGCAAAACTATCCGGCGCGGCCGGTCAAGGTGGTCGTTCCCTTCGGCGTCGGCGGCCCGGCCGACATTTTCGGACGGTTCATCGCCGCCAAGCTGCAGGACGCCCTGGGACATCCGTTCGTGATCGAGGATCGCCCGGGCGCCGGCTCGATCGTCGGCACCGACGCGGTGGCGAAGTCGCCCGCCGACGGGTACACGCTGCTCGTGATGTCGAACACGCATACCGTCAACGAGACGCTGGTGCCGAAAAAACCGTTCGAGCTGATGAAGGATTTCGCGCCGATCAGCGGCATCAATTACTCGGACCTGATGATGGTGATCCATCCCTCGGTGCCGGCGCAGAACCTGAAGGAATTCATCGCCTACGCCAAGGCGAACCCCGGCAAGCTCAACTACGCGTCCTCCGGCACCGGCACGCCGTACCACATGGCGGGCGAGCTCTTCAAATCGATGGCCGGAGTCGACATCGTGCATGTGCCGCACAAGGGCAGCGACCAGGCGCGCACCGCCATCCTCGGCGGCCAGGTGCAGATGATGTTCGACGCCATCACGACGATGAATGCCAACGCCAAGGCCGGCAAGGTGCGCGCGCTGGGCACGACCGGCGCGAAGCGCTCGCCGGTATCGCCCGACGTGCCGACGGTCGCCGAGGCGGGCGTGCCCGGGTACGAAACCACGATCTGGCTCGGCATGATGGCGCCGGCGGGCACGCCGAGGCCGATCCTCGAGAAGCTGAACGTCGAGATCAACAAGATCCTCGCCACGGCCGAAGTCCGCGAGACCTGGGGCAAGCAGGGCGCGCAGCCGATGGGCATGTCGATCGATGCGTTCGACAAGTTCCTGCGCGCGGACGTCGAAAAGTGGGCGAAGGTCGTCAAGACCTCCGGCGCGAAGGTCGACTGACTGGCGGCGCGGCCCGCTACTCGGCGCGGATGTTCGCGCCGCGCGCGATCTCGGTAAAAACCCGGATCTCCTCCGCGAGCAGCTGATCGAAAGCCGCCGGCGTGGTCGGCCGCGGCTCGATGCCGATCGGCTGCCAGCGCTCGCGCGTCGTCGAGCTGGAGAGCACCTTGCCGACATCCGCGCTCACCTTGTCGACGATCGCGCGCGGCACCGCCGCGGAAGTGAGAAGGCCGAACCACAGCGTCGACTCATAGTCGGGCACGCCCGCCTCGGCGACGGTCGGCACCTGCGGCAATAGCGCGTCGCGCTCGCGCGACGAGACGGCGAGCGGCAACAGCCTGCCGTCCTTCACCGGCCCCACGGCGTTGGCGATCGGCGCCATGAAGAACTGCACCCGGCCGGTCACCGTCTCCGACAGCGCCTCGGGGATGCCCTTGAAGGGCACGTGCACGACGTCGATCTTCGCCCGCGCCTTGAGGATCTCGGCGGCGAAGTGCGTGCCGCTGCCGACCCCTGCAGAGGAGAAGTTGAAGCGGCCGGGCTTTTCCCTCACCGTCCGGAGAAGCTGCTGGAGAGAGGTAATGCCGAGCGAAGGGGAAACGACCAGGACGTACTTGGAGACCCCGGTCAGGGTGATCCCGGTCAATTCCTTCGTTTCGTACGGCAGCTTGCTGTAGATCGCCGGCGCCGCGGCGTGCGCCGAGGAGACCGAAAGCAGCGTATAGCCGTCCGGCGCGGCGCGCGCAACCGCCGCCGCGCCGAGCGAGCCGCCCGCCCCCGGCCGGTTCTCGACGATCACCTGCTGCTTCCACATCGCGCCGAGTTCCTGCGCGAGATGGCGGGCGATGATGTCCGGGCCGCCGCCGGGCGTGAAGCCGACGACGATGCGCACCGATTTCTCGGGATAATCGGCCCATGCAGGAAGCGCGAGCACCCCAATGAACGACAGCACCATCTCCCTGATCATTTTTCTTGTTCTCGCGATTGGCGGATTGGTTGGCATGTTTCTCTTCGGCTGGAAGCGCCGCAAGGAGAAGCCGCCGCCGGGCGTGAAGCCGCTGCCGCCCGACGACGACTGATTACTTGGCAGGGCTTGCGACCGGCTTGCCCTTCTCGACGATGTAGGTGGCGAGAACCTTCGCCGGCCCGCTGCCGACGTTGCGGCCGTCGTGCACCATGCCCGCCGGCACGAAGAACGATTCGCCCGCCTTCACCGTGCGCGGCGGCTGTCCGTCGATGAGCAGCTCGAGCGTGCCCTCGACGACATAGCCGAGCTCCTCGCCGGGATGAGTGTGCTTCCCGGCGGCGCCGCCCGGCACGAATTCGGCGAGCGCCTGCACCGCGTGGCGGTCGGGAACGCTGAGGTTCTGGTCCTGCAACAGCTTGCGCGTGAATCCGGGTTGCTGCGCGGCGAGCGTGCCGATGCCGGCGACGGCGACGAGCGCGGCGATGATTTTCTTCATGGAGACTCCCCTTGGTAGCATCGAAGGATGCGTATTCCATTATTCCTCATCGCGCTCGCGGCGGCATGCCTCGCGCACGCGCAGACCTGGCCGTCGCGGCCGGTGCGGCTGATCGTGCCCTTCCCCGTCGGTTCCACGCCCGACATCGTCGGCCGCACCCTCGGGCAGAAGCTCGCCGAAGCCTGGGGCCAGCCGGTGATCATCGACAACAGGCCCGGCGCCGGCGGCAACATCGGCACCGCCGAGGTGGCTCGCGCGCTGCGCGACGGATACACGCTGCTGATTGGCAGCAACGGCCCGATCGCGGTCAACCAGGCGCTCTACAAGGATCTGCCGTACAGCCCGGCCCGGGACCTGAAACCGATCTCGCTCCTTGCGGCCGCGCCACAGGTGCTGGTCGTGCACCCGTCGGTACCGGCGGGCGACCTGAAGCAGTTCGTCGAATATGCGCGCGCCAATCCCGACAAGCTTTCCTACGGCTCGGTCGGCGCGGGCAGCGCCTCGCACCTCACCATGGAGCTGCTCAAGTCGCAGGCCAGGATCGCGCTCGTGCACGTGCCCTACAAAGGTTTCCCGCCGGCGGTACAGGATCTCCTTTCCGGACAGATCCAGGCCACGTTCGCGATCGTGCCTGCGGTGCTGCCGCAGATTCGCTCGGGAAGGCTCAAGGGGCTCGCGGTGACGAGCGCGAAGCGCACTTCCCTCGCGCCGGACATCGCGACGGTCGCCGAGCAGGGCTTTGCTTACTTCGATGCAACAGCGTGGCAAGGCTTGTTAAGCCCTGCGGGGATACCTCCGGACGCTGCCGAGCGCATTTCAAAAGAAACCCAAAAGGCGATGCGCGCACCCGACGTGCGGCAGATTCTCGAGAGCCAGGGGTTCGAGGTGATCGGCAGCTCGCCGCCGGAATACGAGACGTTCCTGCGCGCCGAGCGCGAAAAGTGGTCGCGGATCGTGCGCGAGACCGGCGCTAAGGCAGAGTAAACAGCTCCTGGCTGCCCGCGACGTCCTTCAGCTCGTGGCGGCCGAGCGGCTTCAGCTTCGCCTCGTGGGCGGCGGCGAACGCGCTCGAGATCACGACTGACTCGCCCAGCGTCTTGCACATGCTCTCGACGCGCGCCGCTTCGTTGGCCGATGCGCCGATGACCGTGAATTCCAGCCGCTCGCGCACGCCGATGTTGCCGTAGGTCACGTCGCCGAGGTGCAGGCCGACGCCGAAGCGGACCGGCTCCTCGCCCGGCCGGACGCGGTTCGATTCCTCGACGCAGCGGCAGGCCGCCTTCGCCGCCTCGACCGCGCGCCGGCAGGCGTCGCGCGGATCGGCGCCGGTGATCGGGAAGATCGCCAGCACCGCGTCGCCGATGAAGCGCAGCACCTCGCCGCCGCTGCCGATCACCGCGCCCGCCAGGCAGTCGAAGTAGCGATTGAGGAGCGCGAGATACGCGTCCGTCGCCATCGACTTGGAGAGCATGGTCGAGCCGCGCAGGTCGGAGAACCAGATGACGCTATGGATGAGCTCGCCGTCGCCGTGCCGCACCTGGCCGGCGAGCACGCGCTCGCCGGTGCGATGGCCGAGATAGGTCCTGAGCAGCGTCACCGCGGTGCGCCGCTGGGCGAAGACTTCGAAAAAGCGCGCGAGGCCCGGCAGCACCTCGAACACGCGGCCGAGGTGGTCGGTGGAAAAACCGCCCGGCGCGAACGACGTCATCGACATCACGTTCAACTGTCCGTCCGAGAAGCGGAACGGCATGGCGACGTAGTCGGTGGCGTTCTCGGCCTTGAGGTCGCGCACCACCGGGAAGTCGAGCTTCGTCTCCGGGCGCTCGATCCGCCGCCGCACGCCGCCCGCGCCGCGCAGGATGAGCGCGAACGGGCTGTCCTTGAAGCGCGGCGTGTGCAGGATGTCGTACGGCTCATGGATGGTCTTCGCGCCGCTGTCGTGGCGCCAGACGAGCACGTTGGCGAACACCTGCGGATGCAGCGCCGGGATGATGATCGTCATGCGCGAAATCGGCACGCCGGCGTCCTGCAGGCAGCGGCAGAAGCGGTCCATCAGCTCCTCTTCGCTGGCGATCTTCCACGCCTCGGCGAGCAGCCAGCCGCTGATGCTCGGCGCGTGCGTTGCAGCGGCGAGGTGCGGCGCCTCGTCCTCTCCGTCGTAGATGGCGCCGACGCGGTTCGGATAGAAAGCGAGGTGCTCGCGCAGCGGCGCCGCATCGTCGTACGGATCGTCGTAGGACCAGGCGGCGTTCTCAGACGTCGCGCCGCCGACCTTCAGGGTCCAGTAGCTGGCGTCGCCCTTGAACGGGCAATGCGTGGTGTGGGCGGTCTTCTCGAAGAGATCGAAGCGCACATCCTCGCGCGGGAAATAGACCACCGGCGCGAGCCGGGTTTCGTGCAAGACCAGCGCCCGCGTCGAATCCGCGACCGCCTCGCAGTTGAATTCCACCCAGACCCGGCGGGAATTCTTCTCGAAGCGGATCTCGTACCCGGCTTCCTGCTTGCCCTTCATCGGTAGATCAGCATGCCTTCGCGTTCGTCGCGCCAGGCCTGCTCGTCCTTACGCGCCTCGGCATCGAGATCCCCCGGCCGGGCGGCCGCGTCGTCGACCCACTTGCGCAGGCGCTCGCCGCCATTGATGACGTCGATGGCGAGCCGGCCCTGCTCGTACTCGTACGCGAAATCGCGCCACAGGGGATAGTCGGGCCGCAGCGAGCGCACCGCCTTGAACGCGAGCGCCATCAGCCGCCAGGGACGGAACGCGACGGGATCGTAGCCGCCGTCCTCGACATGGATCTGCAGGCCGCTGCAGAGCTTGCCGACATGCTTGTGGAAAGTGGGCTCGAACCAGCACGGGCGCAGCGTGCAGCCGTGCAGCCAGTCGGGGGCGAGCTCGGCCATCCGCTTCAACAGCCGATCGGCATCGAGGTTCGGCGCGCCGAAGAGCTCCAGCGGACGCGTGGTGCCGCGTCCTTCGGAGAGCGTCGTGCCTTCGAGCATCACGGTGCCCGCATAGCAGCGCGCCATCCACAGGTTCGGCGCGTTCGGGCTGGGATTCACCCAGGCACGCTCGCCGAGCGGCCAGCCGAAGCCCGGCGCCTGCGCGGGCTTCCAGCCCTCCATCTCGACCACTTCGAGCTCGACGTCGATCTTCAGCGAGCGCACGAACCAGCGCGCCAGCTCGCCCAGGGTCAGGCCGTGGCGCATCGGCAGCGCGCCGGCGCCGACGAAGCTCTCCCAGCCCGGGCGCAGCAGCAGGCCCTCGACCTCGCGTCCCGCGGGATTGGGCCGGTCGAGGACCCAGACCGCCTTCTTGTGCCGCGCAGCGGCCTCGAGCACGTAACGCAGCGTGGTGACGAAGGTGTAGACGCGGCAGCCGACGTCCTGCAGGTCGACGAGCAGCACGTCGAACGCGCCCATCATCGCGTCGCTCGGGCGGCGCACCTTCCCGTAGAGGCTGAACACCGGGATGCCGTGTGCCGGGTCGGTGAAGTCCGGCGACTCGATCATGTTGTCCTGCTTGTCGCCGCGCAGGCCGTGCTGAGGACCGAATGCCGCCGCGAGCTTCACCTCCGGCAGCGCGGCCAGCGCATCGAGCGAATGCGCGAGGCCGCGCGTCACCGAAGCCGGGTGCGCGAGCAACGCGACGCGCCTGCCGGCGAGCCGCTCGCGCAGCGCGGGCGACTCGATCAGCCGGTCGATGCCGAACTTCACCCGAGCTCCAGCGCGAAGGCGCGCCGGTGGTGGAAGTCCGGCTTGCCGCGCGGATGGCGCAGCGCCCAGTACGAAAGCGAGCCGTTCTTTTCCTCGATCACGGCGCAGAGGCCGATCTTCAAGCGGCCCTTCGCTGCAATCGTCGCGTCCAGACCATTGCGCCGAACTCTGATGCGTGGAGGCAGGGGGGTTGCGGCAGCGCGTTTCCGATAAGAGGAAAACGCGTAACTCGCCCACTCGCTGGAAGGCGACAAGTTGTATTCCTGGTACGCGCGTGCGCGCGTCGCGACGAAGACTTCGAAGCAGGTGTGCCGCCACAAACCGTCCCGGAAACGGCGCGGCCGGCGCGAGGGAATTTGCAGGCGTTCGAGGTCGGCGTCGAGCTTGAAGTTCACGGCGAGCGCGCCGGAGGGCATCCTCCGCACTCGGGCCCGCAGGCTACGAACGGCGCTGCTGCGGAACCCGGGATGACACAGCAGCGGGCGACTCAGCCCCAGATGAGCCAGAAGCCCGCGCCAAAGAGCAGCGGCAGCACGAAGGCAAAGCGGGTCATGGTCTTGATGCGAAGCCGCGCGACTTCGTCGAGCTCGGGCTTGCGGTGCAGCTTCACGGCCCGCTCCTTCGCATCCTTGCTGAGCATCATGTATTCCAGGGCGACCAGCGCCGCGCCGATCACCCCGCCGAGAATCGCTCCCTTGATCGCCTCATCCATACGTGCGTAAAGCCTAACATAGCTAGAACGAGACGATTTCAACCCAGTTCCCGCCCTTGCCGCCGGGAAACTGTCGCGCGGCGCCGAGCGAGCCGTCCTTGCCGATCGCGTGCACCGAGACCGTCGTCGACTTCTCGCCCGAAGCGACGAGAAACCTGCCGGCCGGATCGATGGCGAAGCCGCGCGGCTGCTTCTCGGTCGGTGTCGCCCCCAGCCACTCGAGCCTGCCGCTCGCCCCGTCGACGCGGAAGGCGCAGAGCGTCGAGCTGGTGCGCTCCGAGGTGTAGAGGAATCGGCCGTCGGGCGTGAGGTGGATGTCGGCCGCCCACACGTCCTTGTCGCGCTCGCGCGGCGGCGCATCCGGGCCGCGTGGCGCGCCCGGGCGCAGGCTGGTCGGCATCGCGGCGCCCGACGTCTCGGCGAGGACGCCCTCCTTCAGCGCAAACGTGGTCACGCCCCCCGTCAGCTCGCCGAGCACGAAGAGAAAGCGGTTGTCGTTCGAGAAGGCGAGGTGGCGCGGGCCGGTGCCAGGCTTCATCTGCACCGGCGGTCGAGGGCGCAGCGCTCCCGCGTCCAGCGCGAACGGGAAGATCTGGTCGGTCCCCAGGCACGGCACGTAGGCGAACCGGTTCGTCCGGTCGGCGAGGATGGCGTGGGCACTACGACCCACCGGGATCACCTGGCGGGGCTCGGGGGCGACCGTCCCGTCGGCGCCCACCTCGTTGACGCTGACCAGGTGGCCGCCGTATGACGCCCCGAAAAGGAGCCGGCCGGTCCGGTCCACGGACAAGTAGGGAAAGCCTTCGGCCAGCGGCGAGACCGAGTGCGGGCTCAGCGCTCCGGAACCCGGGTCGACGCGAAAAACGTGTACCGAGAAGGGCTTGGAACGCACTGCGGCATAGAGAAGCCGGCGATCCGGGCTCACCGCCAGTGGCATGACCTGCGCGCCCGCCTTCGTCCGGCCACGGGACGCGAGCTCTCCGCCCGGGCTCAGGAGGTAAGTCGCAATCTCGCCGTCTTCGGCGTTCGAGATATATACGTATGTCGGCATCCGGCCTCCGTCTGGCGGGAAAACTAGCAGTGCGAGAAGTAGTTAACAACCCGTAAACCGCTGTTCTGCAGTAGGCTGCGAAGGCGGGAGCGAGAAGCGAGGGGGGCGGGGGTAATGAGAACGAATGCCACGCTGGTGATCAACCCGAAAGGCGGTTCGGGGAAGACCACTGTTGCCACCAACCTCGCCAGCTACTTCGCCTCCAAGAACATCCCGACCACGATCCTCGACTACGACCCGCAAGGGTCGAGCCTGAACTGGCTGCGCACTCGCCCGCTGCAGGCGCCGAAGATCCACGGCGCGAACGGCGCGCCGCAAAAGACCGGCCTGCGCACGGTACAGATGCATGTGCCGCCCAACACCGAGCAGCTCATTATCGATGCGCCCGCGGGCGCCACCGGCATGCTGCTGCACGAAATGCTGCTGCGCGCTCATTCGATCCTGATTCCGGTCGCGCCCTCCGCGATCGACATCCACGCGACGGCCAACTTCATCCGCGACCTGCTGCTGAAGGGCATGATCCGCCAGCGCAACATCCGCCTGGCTGCCTGCGCGAACCGCGTGCGCAGCTCGATGCCGGTCTACGCGCCCCTCGAGCGTTTCCTCGCCTCGCTCAGCCTGCCGATGCTCGGCCGCGTCATGGATTCCGACGTGTACCTGAAGAGCGCCGAGACCGGCACCGGCGTGTTCGAGATGGAATTCGCGCAGTCGGCCGCCGAGCGCCAGCAGCTCGTCCCGATCGTCGAATGGATCGAAGCGCCGCAAGCCAAGGTCGATCCGCGCATTCCGCAGCCCCGTCCGTCGCTGCTTGCCTCGCTCCCGGGCCGCGGCGACCTGCGCGTCATCACGAAGAGTATTCCGGCTTTCCTGACGAAAGCCTCGTAAACACCCGCTTCATCGCATTCACCTGCGCCAGGTAGGCTTGCGCGTCGTGGTCGCCGCAGCGACGCGCGCCGGGGCGCACGCTCTCGCCGCACAGGTGGATCAGCGCCGCGAGATCCTGCTTCTGCTGCAGCGTCGCCCCCTTGAGGTTGCGCCGCTGCACTGCGCGGTCGAGAAAGGCCGAAGTCAGCTCGACCGCATGGCTCGGCACGGTTCGCATGTAGAGGAAGTTGAACCAGCAGTCTTCGGTCGCTACATGCCGGTGGATGCACAGGCGCCGGGCATCGTCAAAGCGGGCGTCGGTGATCTGGTACATCCCGACCGCGCTGGACGCAGGTCGGTACACCTCGAACGGCTGGTGCGTGAAGCGAAAGCGCCAGTAGGTGCGCGCGACAGGGTTGCCGGCGCCTTCCACCTGCGCGAGCGCCGCCAGCAGTTCCGGTGTCATAACCGCGGTGGAATGCGCGCGGAAAATCGGCTCGTATTCGCGCCAGGTCTCGGACGGGGTCTTGTTCAGCGCACCGCTGACGGGAAAGAACAACTCCGCGGGCTTGCGCGCCACCTGCACCAGCCAGTTCACGAGCAGCAGGCCCGCGGCCACGCCGGCCATGACAAGATAGGCTTTCTTCTTCCGAAACCATGGAGCTTTGCCCATGAACGCCATCACCCAGCTGGAGATCGACCAGCGCGTTTTCGAGCTCTACGACGAGTACTGCCATGGTCGCATCGATCGGCGCGAATTTCTTGCTCGCTCGGCCGCATTGTGCGCCGCCGGCCTCGTGATGGCGCAGGCACTACTGCCGCGCTACGCGCAGGCGCAGACGATCTCGTTCACCGACGAGCGCCTCCAGGCGAAGTACGTGACCTATCCCTCGCCGGGCGGAAATTCCGGTTCGATGCGCGGGTATTTGGTACAACCGAAAGGCGCGGGCCCCTTCCCCGCCGTGCTGGTGGTGCACGAGAACCGCGGCCTCAATCCCTATGTCGAGGACGTCGCGCGCCGAGCGGCGGTCGCCGGCTTCCTCGCGCTCGCGCCGGACGGTCTTTTTCCCGCAGGCGGCTACCCGGGTAACGACGATGACGGCCGCACGCTGCAGGCGGGACTCGACCAGGCGAAGCTGCGCACCGACATGCTGAACAGCGCCCGCTTCCTGAAGGAGCAGAAATCGTCGAGCGGCAAGCTCGGCGTCACCGGATTCTGCTGGGGCGGCGGCACCAGCAACTGGCTCGCCGCCACCATGGGGCAGGATCTGCAGGCGAGCGCGCCCTTCTACGGCGCCGCGGCGGACACCGCGAGCGTGGCGAAGATCCGCGCGAAGCTCCTCATCCATTACGCGGAGAACGACCCGCGCATCAACGAGATGTGGCCGGGCTACGAGCAGGCGCTGAAGGCCGCGCGCGCTTCGTACGAGGCCCATGTCTATCCCGGCACGCAGCACGGCTTCCACAACAACTCGACGCCGCGCTACAACGAGGCGGCGGCGAAGCTCGCGTGGGAACGCACCGTGGCGTTCTTCAAGCAGAACCTAGTGTAGCGTCGCGCCGTTGCGGTCGTTGAGCGCCTGCGCCAGCTCGCTCGCGCCCACCGGCTTCACGAGATGCAGGTCGAAGCCGGCTTCGCGCGAGCGCTGCCGGTCGGCGTCCTGGCCCCAGCCCGTGACGGCGACGATGCGCAACCGGCGATTGGGCATCAGGCCGCGCAGGCGCCGCGCGACCTCGTAGCCGTCGAGGCCCGGCATGCCGATGTCGAGCAACACGATGTCGGGGCGGAATTCCTGAGCGACCTTCAATGCAGCCGAGCCATCGTGCGCGACGCGGGTCTCGTGGCCCAGCGAGCGCAGCAGCATGTCCAGCATCGCCGCAGCATCGGCGTTGTCGTCCACCACCAGGATCCGCCGCGCCACGGGCGGGTGGTCCTTCTTCGCCAGGCGCTGCGTCGCCTCTTCGGCCACGGTCTCCGGCTTGGCGAGCGACAGGCGCAGGGTGAACTCGCTGCCGCGGCCGGGTCCTTCGCTCTGCGCCTCGACGGTCCCGCCGTGCAGCTCGGCGATGCGCCGCGCGAGGGCAAGGCCGATGCCCAGGCCGCCGCCGACGCGCTGCAGTGGCGCGCGGCCCTGGACGAACATGTCGAAGATGCGATCGATCATTTCGGGCTCGATGCCGCGCCCGCTGTCGCGCACGCGCACCACCGCCTGCCCATCCTCGACGCGGGCGCGCACCGCGATGCTGCCCCCGGCAGGGGTATAGCGCGCGGCATTGTTGAGAATGTTCGACAGCACCTGCGCGAGGCGCTGCAAGTCGCCGGTCACGAACGTCGGCTCCGCGGCGAGGTCGATCTCGAGACTATGGCCGCCGGCCTGGATCACCGGCGTCGAGGTCTCGACCGCGTGGCGGACCACGTCGGCGATGTCCAGCCGCCTGCGCTCGATCGCAAGCGCGCCGCGGGTGATGCGCGCGATGTCAATCATGTCCTCGACGATGCGCGAGAGCTGCGCGCTCTGCCGGTCGATCGTGTCGCGCATCGCCTTCTGCGCCGGGTCGCCCGCCGGCACCTGCGACATGATGTGCACGGCGTTGCGGATCGGCGCCAGCGGGTTGCGCAGCTCGTGCGCCAGCGTGGCGATGAACTCGTTCACGTTCTGCGCCGCCTTTTCCAGGTCCTGGACGTGGCGGCGCTCGGAGAGATCCTGCGTCACCTTGGCGAAGCCGCGCAGGTGGCCGTCGGAATCGTGCAGCGAGCTGATGACCGTCCTCGCCCAGAAACGCTCGCCGGTTTTCTTCACCCGCCAGCCCTCGACTTCGGCGCGGCCGGTGCGCCGCGCGGTGGCGATCTCCTCCCACGGCCGGCCCGCTTCCAGATCCTCGGGCGTGTAGAAGCGCGACACGTGGCTGCCGATGATCTCTTCGCGCGAGTAGCCTTTGATGCGTTGCGCGCCGGTGTTCCAGCTGGTGATCCCGCCTTCGGGGTCGAGCATGTAGATGGCGTAGTCGGTGACGCCCTCGATCAGCAGGCGGAAGCGCTCCTCGCTCTGGCGCAGCGCCTCCTCGTGCATCCGCCGGTCGCTGAGGTCGCGCGTCATCTTGGAAAAGCCGAGCAGCCGCCCGTTCTCGTCACGCAGCGCGGTGATGATCACGTTCGCCCAGAAGCGCGAGCCGTCCTTGCGCACGCGCCAGCCCTCGTCCTCGAAGCGGCCTTCCGCGGCCGCGATCTTCAGCTCGTGCTGCGGCCAGGCGCTGTCCACCGATTCGCGCGTATAGAAAACCGAGAAGTGCCGGCCGATGATTTCCTCGGCGGCGTAGCCCTTGATGCGCTGCGCGCCGAGATTCCAGCTCATGATCCGGCCATCGGGGTCGAGAAAGAACACCGCATAGTCGCGGGTCTGCTCGATCATCAGCTGATAGAGGTGGGGATCGATCACGCGCCTAGCTTGCGTAGCCCTGGACGCGCGCGTCGTCGATGCACTCGGTCAGGGTCTCGAAGCTCTCGACCGACTGCATGGCGAGCCGGCCGGTCTGCGTGTAGGCGCGCCACTCCCAGCGCACGGAGCCGTCGCGTTCGTGCTTCGTCGGCACGAACTGCCAACGAAAGGGCAGCTGCAGCTTGTCGGTCGGGGCCAAGGCTGCCGATTATGCCGGACTCATTGTTTCGGGGCTGCCTCGAGGCTGTAACCGCGCACCTCCATGCAGAACCGCGTGAGACGCGTCTCGTCGTAGTAGCGATCGCCCCAGAAGGGATAGCGGCTCCAGCGGTAACCCGGACCGTAGCCGAACGATCGGAAGTTCGATTCCTGCCACGCGCGCTGCTGGCAGTCGGCTGTATCGGCCTGCGTCTGCTCGGGCGTCGCGTCCGGGCGCGTCCACTGCAGTGGCGCGCAGCCAGCCAGAAGAAGGAACGCGGTGAGCAGGAATCGCGCCGCGATTCGCGGTGTTCCCTGCAGCACATTCATGGCGGGATACAGTAGCATCGCTTCGCGTGCGGATCGTGAGAATCTACAGCAAGACGTCGGGCGAATCAGCCATCGAGGTTCGCGAAGTACCGATGAGCGGGCCGCGCCCCACCTCGGCAAGCTTCCAGGCGGGCGCCCTCTTCTTCCGCGAGACCGCCGAAGGATTCGTGCAGGACCTGCACCACGCGCCGCGCCGGCAGCTCATCTTCCTGACGAGCGGCATTCTCGAGATCGAGTCGAGCGGCGGCGAGCGCTTCGTCTGCCGCCCCGGCGACCTCATCTTCGCCGAAGACACGCAGGGCAAGGGCCACATCACCCGCTCGTTGCGCGATACGCGCGGCTTCGTGCACGTGGCGATGCCCGACGATTTCGACGTCACGGCCTGGCCGCTGATCAAGAAAGGATGAGCATGCGCCTCGGTCTCGCCACGCTTCTCGCACTCCTCGCGGGCTGCTGTTACGCGCAGTCCAAGCCCGTCCGCGTGCTCGTACCTTTCGCCCCCGGCGGCGCGAGCGACGTCTATACCCGCATGGCAACGCAGAAGATCACCGAGCAAACCGGCAAGACTTTCGTCGTCGAGAACCGCACCGGCGCCGGCGGGCGCATCGCTTGGGAAGCGGCGGCGAAGTCGCCGCCCGACGGCTCGACCATCGCGCTCATCGATGCGACTTATCCGATGCTGCCGGGCCTGTTCGACCGCCTCGGCTGGGACGTGTCGAGCGATCTCGTACCGGCGGCCATGATCGCGCTGACGCCGTTCGTCGTCGTCGCCAGCACGCAGAGCGGCATCAAGACGCTACCGGCGCTCATCCAGGAAGCTCGTGCGCGCCCGGGCAAGCTCAACTACGGCTCGGCCGGCGTCGGCAGCGTGACGCACGTCGTCGCCGCGCTCCTGTTGCACAACACGCGCATCGACGTGGCGCATATCCCGTACAAGGGCATGAGCGACGTCAGCGCCGCGCTGCAGGGCGGGCAGGTCGACCTGATGGTGGCGGCGACGCCGACCGCGCTCGGCGCGATCCGCAGCGGCAAGGCCGTGCCGCTCGCCGTCTCCTCGAGCTCACGCTCGCCGGCGCTACCCGACGTGCCGACCGCGCGGGAAGGCGGCGCGGACTACCTGGTCTTCAACTGGTTCGGCTTCGCCGTGCCGAAAGGCACGCCCAAGGCGACGATCGATGCCCTGCGCGACGACGTTGCCCGCGCGACGCACACGCTCGACGTGAGCGAGAAGCTTGCCGCCCAGGGCGCGCAAGCCGGCACAGACACCGCCGATCAGTTCGGCGACTTCGTGCGCAGCGAGACGAAGCGCTGGACCGAGCTCATCCGCGCGAGCGGCATCAAGGCCGAGCAGTAGGCCGCCAGGTCGCAAGCAGCACGCCGACCAGGATGGTGGCGAAGCCCGTGGCGTGGAAGCCGCGGAACGATTCGCCGAGCACCAGGATCGCGAGCACGGTGCCGAATGCCGGCAGCAGCGGCAGCGTGAATCCGGCCGCGTTCGCGCCGACCACCGCGACGCCGCGGTTCCAGCAGAGGAAGGCGAGCACCGACGCGGCGATCGCCACGTAGAGCACCGAACCCGCCTCTGACGCAGTCGGCCAGCGCAGCGGCCCGCGCGGCGCGACGGCGAAATAGAGCGGCAGCAGGATCGCGACGCCGATCGCGGCGAGGACGAAGGTGAGCACCGCGCCGCGCAGCTCCGGCGGACAGCGCTTCACCAGCACCGAATAGATTCCCCAGATCGGCATCGCCAGCAGGATCCAGGCGTCGCCGCGATGGAACTCGAGCTGCAGCAGGCGCTCGGGCTCGTCCTGGCAGACGATCAGCAGCACGCCGAGGAACGAGAGCAGCATGCCGCAGACCTGTCGCCAGCCGGCGCGCTCGCGATCGACGATCCACGAGCAGACGACGATGAAGGCCGGCGCCGAGGCGTTGATCAGCACCGCGTTGATCGCGGTGGTGCTCTCCAGGCCGAGGTAGACCAGGCCCTGGAACGCGACCACGCCCGCGACGGCGAGAAACGCGAGCAATCCCGCGTGGCGGCGGATCAGCGCGCGCTTCGCGATCGCTTCGCGCAGCGCGAAGGGCGCGAGCAGCGCGAGCGCGACCAGCCAGCGCCAGAAGTTGAGCGCGATCGGGTCGAACGCCTCGCGCAGCGCGCGGCCGAGGATCCAGTTCCCCGACCACATCAGGTTGGCCGCCGCGAGGAGCGCGAAGGCGGTGGCGCGAGCGCTATTCACCCTGCGAGCTTATCGGGAACATTTGTTGCCTGCGAATGCGGTGCTGAAATCCCCAATCCCCTAGAGGAGAAGTCCCATGCACTCGAGGAACGCCTGGAAACCGCTCGCGCTCGCCGTCGGGATCGCCCTGGCCTTGCCCGCAGCGGCGCAGTCCGTGCGCGAGGACGACACGCCGCATGTCTACGGCGGCGGCTCGGTCGGCAGGAACGACAACAGCGAAATCTCCTGGAGCCTGTTCGGCGGCTATCAGGCGAACCGCTGGCTCGGCGCCGAATTCGGCTACCGCGACCTCGGGCGCCTGACGATCGGCGGCGTCACGGTCGATTCGAACGCCTGGGAGCTGGTCGGTGTCGGCCGCGTGCCGCTCTTCGACCGCCTCTCCGCCTACGGCAAGCTCGGCGGGTACATGGGCCGCTCGCACGGCGGCGGCTTCAACGAAAACAACACCGATCTCACCTACGGCCTCGGTGTCGAATACGGCTTCACCCGCAACATCGCCCTGCGGGGCGAGTGGCAACGCTATACCGATCTCGGCGGCGGCGGTTTCGGCGCCAAGAACGACCTGGACGTCGCCTCGCTGGGCGTGATCTACCGCTTCCGCTGAAGTTCCTGTCCATCCGTCCGCCATGCCTACGCGGACGGATGGACGTTTCACACGAATCGCTGCGTACTACGGTACGCATGTCCGCACTCCGTCTCCTGCTCTGCCTCCTCTTTGTGACGCCTGCCGCCTGGGCCGGCCGCCTGGAGATTCCGCTACGCGTGCCGCTCGAGGTCGTGCAGAAGGCGCTAGCCGCGCAACTGCCCGCGTCGCCGAACGCGGTATACCGCGAAGGCCCCTGCCGCTTCCTCAACCTCGACGCGCCGGCGCTGGGCGCCGCCGAGGGCGAGCTTCGCCTCGCGACGCCGGGGTCGGCGGCACTCGGCGTCGAGCTCTTCGGCCGCTGCCAGAACGCCGCCGACTGGCAAGGCACGCTGCACGCGCGCCTCACGCCGCGAATCGACGAGACTGGACGCTTGCGGCTGCACATCGTCGAGTCGCACCTGGTCGATTCGCGCGGTCGCAGGGGCGTGCCGCTCGTCTGGAAGCTCGCCCGGGAGCAAGTGCATCCGCGCTTGGAGAGCTTCAGCTACGACCTCGGCGCTCCGCGCGGCGCCCTGCTTTCGGTATTGCGCAGCGCCGCCCCCGGCCTGGGAGACGTGCAGTTCCTCCAGCCGCGTATCGAGGCAACCCACATCGTCGTGCCGATCGCCATCGACTTCCCGGACGCGTGGCTCGCCTCCACGGCTTCGGGCGCGACAGCCCCTTCCCCGTCCGCCGCGCCGCTCACCGAGGCGGAGCTCGATGCGCTCGACAAGGCGCTGCAGCCCTGGGACGCGTTCCTCGCCTTCGTCATCAAGCAGGTCGCGCGCGACAACGACAACCCCGAGCTGCGCCAGCGCCTGTTCACCCTGCTCCTCGACAGCCGCTACCGCCTGGCCGCCATCCTTTCCGGCGATGAGCCGGCGACCGGCGATCCGGTGCGCGGGCTCTTCTTCGAGGCCTGGGGAGATCTGCGCACGATCCTCGGCGACTCGCGCTATTCGCTGTTCATCGACGCAGGCGACGCGCTGGTGGCGCTCGATCGCGCCGCGCCCGGACTCGGCGCCACGGTCAGCGCCGACGGCCTGCGCCAGCTCGCGCGCAGCCTCGCGCCCGGCGCGACGGGCGACCCGCTCACCTACGACTTGTCGGTCGACCCCGAGCTCGAGCGACTCTTCGACGTGCAGGAGCCGCCGAAGTCCGTCGATGTGCCGGTGGAGACGAGCTGGCTCGACTACTTCATCCGCGCCGCCCATGCCGCCGAGCGCTCGCTCGATCGCTGGATTCCGACTCGCGACGAGCTCGCCCTGTACGAGCCGCGCGTCCATCAGGTCCTGCTGAAGGCCGCCGCCGCGGAGCTGGAGCGTGCCGCTCTCCCCGCGCCGTACGACACGATGTACCGGAGCATGGTGCCTACGACCGCGCTGATCGAAAGCTGCTGGCGGCAGTACGTGGTGAAGGCCGGCAAGCCGTTCTACCTGCGCTCGCAGTCGGGCAGCATCGGCATCATGCAGATCAACCAGATCGTCTGGCGCGGCTTCTACGACGTGCAGCGCTTGCGCTGGGATACGGCGTACAACGCGCGCGCCGGCGCGCAAATCCTGATGCGCTACATGAAGGACTACGCCATCCCGTATGCGGAGAAGAACGGCGATCCGTCACTCGCGCCGCGCGCAACCTACGCGGTCTACAACGCCGGGCCGCGCGCGGTCGGGCGCTTCCTCAAGAAGCCGCCGCATCCGAGGGAACAACGCGTCGATAACCAGCTCTGGGGCCTGTACCAGGGAATCGCCGCCGGCGCCCAGGCCGACCTGAAGAGCTGCGGCGTAACGAGCGTCTCCGCTTCGCAGTGACCCGGGCCCGGCGCTGAACCGGCCGGCTACTTCGCCGCGGCCGGGAACGCCGGCAGCTTGCCGATGTCGCGCGGGTCGTGCTGGATGATGACCGTCGCCTTCAGGTTCTTCTGCATCTGCTTGATGCGCTGGATCGAGGCGAGGGTCTGGGCGCGGTCGTAGTTGAAGCCGGGCACACCGTCGTGATCGTAGTTCTCGTGCATGTGCACGGCGTCGCCGACCAGGATCACCGGCCCCTTGTCCTTGAGCCTCACCAGCAGGCTCGAGTGGCCGGGCGTGTGGCCGGGCGTGCGGAACATGACGACGCTGCCATCGCCGAACACGTCCTTGTCCGCGCTCTGCGCCTCGACCTTGCGCTTCTCGCCGATCCATTCTTTGAAGCCGGCGACGTTCGCGCCGCCCATCGGCGGTTGCGCGTTGACGCCGTCCCAGTCGCCCTTGCCGATCAGCAGCGTCGCGTTCGTGAACGGTGCGAGCTGGCCGGTGTGGTCGGCATGGAAGTGGCTGATGCCGACGTATTTCACCTGGTCGGGCTGGACGTTGATCTGCTTCAGCAGATCGGCCAGCGGCTTGTTCGTGGCGTTGGGCGTCGAGCCCGGCAGGTATCCCGTGTCCCACACCATGTACTCGGAGCCATGCTTGATCACATAGCAGCTGAAGGTGAAGGGGACTTTCGGATCGGTGTACGCGTAGGTGTCGGTAAAGCGGCGTGAATCGTTGAAGCCGTTGCCGCAGTCGAGGCGCGTCAGCGTCACTTCTGCTGGCGCCTGAGCTAGCGCGCCCGCGCAGAAGCCGGCAATCGATAGAACAAGGATTCTCAGCATCACTCCTCCTGGGGAATTGAGGAGCGGATGTTGCCCCGTTGCCCCGGGTCCGGTCAATGTAGACTGCAACACTATGAAACTCCCCTGGATCCCGCTCGCCGCCATCCTCCTGCTGCCCGGGCTGGCCAGCGCCGTGGAGATCAACGTCATCTCCACCCAGGCGACCCAGGAAGCCTACACGGAGCTGGTGGCGCAGTTCGAGAAGGCGTCAGGCCACAAGGTGACGACGGTCTTCACCGGCACGCTCAACGTACAGAAGCGCC
The DNA here is from genome assembly GCA_001644455.1 of Betaproteobacteria bacterium SCGC AG-212-J23. Lineage (GTDB taxonomy): Bacteria > Pseudomonadota > Gammaproteobacteria > Burkholderiales > SG8-39 > SCGC-AG-212-J23. The sequence goes on along the minus strand of LSTF01000034.1, from coordinate 2,685 downwards.
TCGCGAGCGGCGAGCCCTATGACCTCATCATCATGGCCGCCCCGGCGATCGACGAGCAGATCCAACTCGGCAAGGCTGTCGCCGGCAGCCGTATCGACTTCGCTCAGTCGGGCACCGGGCTCGCGGTGCGCAAGGGCGCGGCGAAACCGGACATCGGCTCGCCGGAGGCCTTCAAGCGAACCTTGCTCGCGGCGAAATCGATCGGCTACTCCACCGGCCCGAGCGGGCTCTACATGCTGAGCGTGTTCGAGAAGATGGGCATCGCCGAGCAGGTGAAGCCCAAGCTGAAGCAGACGCCCTCGGGCTTGTTCGTCGGCACGCTGATCGCCAACGGCGACACCGAAATCGGCTTCCAGCAGATCAGCGAGCTGGTGCATTTCCAGGGCATCGACTATGTCGGCCCGCTGCCCGGCAACCTGCAGCGCATGACCATGTTCTCGACCGGCATCCACGCCGGCGCGAAGCAGGCGGACGCGGCGAAAGCGCTCGTCAAATTCATCACCGCGCCTTCTGCCGCGCCGGTGATCCGCAAGCACGGCCTCGAGGGGGCGAAATGACGCAAAAGAAAAAGGAGTCTTCCAGCGATTTCTTCCGGAACCTGCGGCCGAAGTTTCTCGACTGGGAACCGCCGACCGAGGCGGAAAAGGCGCTGGAGGTGAAGGCGCGGCAGGACGCCCGGGACAACGAGCTGAAACGGGTTACCGACCTCGCCAAGAAGCGCGATGGGGAGAAGCGAGCCGGAACCGCAAGAGGGCGCTAGTCGCGGAATATCTCGCGCGGGCCGCTGTTCCATGGAGGGAGGCTCCATGAGATTGATTCTGTTTTCCTGCATCGCGCTCGCGGGCTGCGCGGCGGCGCCCATGACCGAGTCGGAGTGCCGCGACACCAACTGGTACGAGCGAGGCCGAATCGACGCCAGGGTCTACACCATCCAGCCTGCCGTCGATCAGTACGCGCGGCAGTGCGCGGCGTACGGCCTTCAGGCGCCGGTGGCCGAATACATGGAGGGCTGGCGCATCGGCTACGGCGAGTGGAACACCGGCGGGAGAATGTAACCGCCCTCCGTCAGAGCCGCTGCAGTTTCTTCTCGGCCCCTGCATACAGGACATCGCGCATCGCTTTTGCCGCCTGCGCGTGGAACGCTACCGCAACCGGATCGAAGTCCTTCGCCGGCACCGGCGTCGGCACGAAGTTGCGGTACCGATCCTCACCGCGCACCAGCGCCGCGCAATCCCAGCTCCCCACGACCTGCCTGGTCTGCGGCGGCATGAAGTGCATCGACACGCCGATGCGCCGGTCACCCGACAGGTTCGGCCCCGAGCCGTGCGCCAGGCAGTAGTTGTGAATCGACATCTCGCCGGCCTCGAGCGGCATGCTGACGGACCGCGACTCGTCGATCGCCTTGATCGCCTGGCCGCGCGTGAGCATGTTGTGCTCGTGATAGGTGTCTTCGTGTTCCAGCGCGCTGCCGAGGTGCGATCCCGGCAGCACATTCATGCATCCCGCCTCGACGCTCGCGCTGGAAATCGCGAACCACGCGGTGACCACGTTGCGAGAAGAGAGGCCCCAGTAGGTGTTGTCCTGATGCCAGGACACGAAGCTCTTCGAGCCCGCGTCCTTGATCCAGAAGATCGTGCTCCAGCACAGGATGTCCGGCCCGATGAGCTGCTCGACGGGGTCGAGCACGCGCGGGTCGCGGATCAGGTCATCCAGCCACTTGAAGAGCAGGAAAGCGCGGCTTCGCTGCACCGCCTGGAGTTGTCCGCCCTGTGTCGCCTCATAGGCCTCGAGCTGCTTGCGTAGCCCCAAGGCCTCCGCGGCGGGCATGACGGGCACCGGGCAAACATAGCCGTCGCGGCGGTACTGTGCGACCTGTTCGGCCGAGAGCGGCATGGAAACATCCTCGCAAATTCGGGGCAAAAGAAAAAGGGGTTTATCGCCCCTCTACCAATGTCCTTAAATTAGGGGCGACCGTCCGTTGCCCTCTGCACAGTTGCGTACCACCGAGCGCTACTAGTGGGCAGATATGGGGCAAGAAATCCGGTGGATGCATTGGCGTGGCGTAGGGTCAGTCCGCCGCGACGTCCCGGGAATCGCGAATCGTCAGCCTTAAGGATGTGAAATCAGTGGCCGACGACTTGGTGACCAGCTAACGCATTGACCAAGTTACTCACCAAGTGCGCGGATCGACCCGAGGTAAGCTAGTTGGTGCACCGCTCCTGGCAGAAGCTACGCAATCCGCCGGCGCCGAGGCAGTCGTCCATGCACAGTGAATCCTCCCGCCTCAACGCCCTGCGCGCAGTCGCGGATTCCGCGCGCTGCGGCACGGGCACGACGGGCGAGGCGGCGGCAGCGCGCGAGATCACGAGCTTGTACAGCGACAGCGGCAGACCGCGAGGCGACTGCTGCGGGCTGCTGGCGGGCGATGGAATCTTCTCGATCAGATCGATCTTCCAGCCGCTCTTCAAGATCTCGTCCCGGGTCAGCGCGCCGAGACCGGCACTGCACCTGAAGCGCTCGTCGTCGCTTGGGAATTCGTCGTAGTAGATGCTACTGACGCAGGAGGCCGCGCGTGGCCCTAGTGCCGCAGCCTGAGGGGCTGTCGGCGCTGGCGCTTCAGGCTGATACGTGTCGCGGACCTTTTTCCATTCCTCCCAGCGGTATTCCTTGCCGTCCACGTACACC
>LSTF01000033.1 GCA_001644455.1 Betaproteobacteria bacterium SCGC AG-212-J23 | reverse complement strand
CAGGCGAAGACCGACACGACGGCGCCGATGGCCAGGATGACCCAGGCCGTCGGCTGTCGCATCCAGTCATGCAGCTCGGTGCTCCCTGATCGCAACGGTCCCCCCGTGGGATTCAGCCCAGTCTACCCTCGTCCCACAAACGGCATCTTGGTGGCCATGATGGTCATGAACTGCACGTTGACGTCGAGCGGCAGGTTGGCCATGTGCAGCACCGCCTCGCCGCAATGCTTCACGTCCATGAGCGGCTCGGGCTTGATCGAGCCGTCGGCTTGCGGCACGCCTTGCGCCATGCGCGCGGCGAGGTCCGTCATCGCGTTGCCGATGTCGAGCTGGCTCGCGGTGATGTCGTTCTTGCGGCCGTCGAGCGAGATGCACTTGGTCAGGCCGGTCACGGCGTGCTTGGTGGAGGTGTAGGCCACCGACATCGGCCGTGGGGCGTGCGCCGAGATCGAGCCGTTGTTGATGATGCGGCCGCCTTTCGGATCCTGCGCCTTCATGATGCGGATCGCCTCCTGGGTGCACATGAACATGGCGACCAGGTTGATGTTCACCACCTCGCGGAACTTCTCGATCGGCAGGTCCTCCATCGGCACCGCCGGCGCACCCATGCCGGCGTTGTTGAACAAGACATCGAGACGACCCCACTTGGTTTTTACTTGATTGAAGATATTCCTGACTTCGGCGTCCTTGGTGATGTCGGCAGGCAACACCAACGCACGCTCCTTCGCGCCGGACTCGGCGGCGGCCTTGTCCAGCATGTCCTTGCGCCGGCCGACGAGGCCGACGCAATAGCCGTTCTTGAGGAGCGCGAGGGCGGCGGACTTGCCGATGCCGCTGCCCGCGCCCGTGACCATGGCGACTCTGGTTGTCATTTGGATCTCCGTTTGAGGAAGTCGAGCAGGATTTCATTGAAGCGTCCGGGACGCTCCAGGTTCGGCAGGTGGCCGGCGCCGCGCATCAGCACGATTTCGGAGCCGGGAATGCGTTGCGCCAGCTCGCGCGCGATGCGGGTGGGGTAGACCTTGTCCTCGTCGCCGGCGACGATCATCGTCGGCACGCGGATGTTCTCGACCGGCGCGTCGCGGTCCTGCGCCACCGAGGCGATGAGCGTCTTGCGATACGACTCTTCGCGCACGCGCGACAGGCTGTCGGAGAGCTCGCCGAACGCTTCCGTGCGCGCGCGGCTGCCGAGCAGGCGCTGCACCGATTCCGGCGTGCGGTTGCGGTGCTCGGTGACGAAGCGCCGCACCTGCTCGGCCGAAAGGGCGTCGAAGCCCGGCGCGGTGCTGACCAGCGTCAGCGACAGCAGCCGCTCGGGGAAGCGCAAGGCGACGTTGCGCGCGATGCGGCCGCCCATCGACAGGCCGACGAGGTGCAGCTTGTTCACGCCGAAATGCTCGGCGACGCGCATCACGTCGCCGCTGAAGTGGTCGAACTGCAGCGCGCTGTCGTAGTCCTCGGAGTCGCCGTAGCCGCGGGCATCCCAGGCCGCGGCCTTGTATCCCGCAGCGGCGAACGTATCGATCTGCACCGCCCAGTTTTGGCGGTTGCCGCGGATGCCGTGCAGGAACAGGACCAGCGGGCCTTCACCCGCGACGGTGACCGCCAGGCGCGGCGCGGGACCGACCATGACGGTCTCGGCGCTCACTCGGCTTTTGCGCCGGAGATCTTTACGGCTCTGCCGCGGCTCTCCCGGTCTTTTTTCAGGAAGACGGCGAACTGGTCCGGGCTGCTGCCGACCACCTCGTAGCCCTTGTCGACGAGCTGCTTCTGGCGGAACTCGGGTTCCTCGAGGATCTTGCGCGCCTCCGAGTAGATTTTTTCCGAAATGGACTTTGCAGTTCCCGCGGGCAGAAAGAGCCCGAACCACGCGTGGGTCTCCACTTCCGGGTAGCCGAGCTCGGCGAAAGTCGGCACCTGCGGCAGGAGCGGCGAGCGCTGCGCGCCGCCGATGGCGATCGCCTTGATCCGGCCGGCCTTGAGCGGGCCCATCGACGTGGCGATGCCGGCGAAGGTGAGCTCGACTTCGCCGGCCATGACGGCCGGCACGGCGAGCGAGATGCCTTTGTAGGGGACGTGCACGAGGTCGATTCCCGCCTTGTATTTCAGCATCTCCCCGGAGAGGTGCGGCTGGCTGCCGCTGCCGTACGACGCGTAGCGGATGTCGCCCGGCCGCTTCTTTGCAAGGTTTATCAATTCCGGCAGCGTGTTCGCGGCCAGCGACGGGTGCGCGACGAGCAGCTGCTGCAGGAGCACGAGCATGGTCACCGGCGCGAAGTCCCGCTCGGCGTCGTAGGGCAGCTTCGCGTAGAGATGCGGGTTGATGGAGAAGGTTGCATCGGTGGTCATGAGCAGCGTGTGGCCGTCGGCCGCCGACTTCGCGACCGCGTCGGCGGCGATGATGGTGTTCGCGCCGGGACGATTCTCGACCACCACCGGCTGTCCCCACTGCGCGCCGAGCTTCTCGGCGAGCTGCCGCGCCATGACGTCGATGCCGCCGCCGGGCGGATAGGCGACGACCAGGCGCACCGGTTTTTCGGGCCACGCCTGAGCAGCGAAACAGGAGAAAACGAGGAAAACGCCGAGGAAAAACCGCATCGCGACGATGATATCTTAGGCCCCATGCTGCACAACATGAAGCTGCTGTCGCAAAACACCCTCAACGGCCACGGCGGCATGGGCGAGGGGATGTCGCTGCAGCTCGCGCGCGACGGCCGCCGCATCCTCTGGCTCGCGCACGAGAGCGCGCCGAAGAACTTCACCGCCGTCGACGTCACCGATCCGCGCCAGCCGAAGGTCGTGGCGCAGACCGACCTGCCGCATGCGCAGATGCGCTCCAACTCGCTCGAGACCGTGGGCGACGTGATGGCGGTGGCCTACCAGGTGTCGAAGCCCGGCCTGAAACCCGCGGGCGTGGAGCTGTTCGACATCAGCGTGCCGGAGAGGCCGCGCTCGATCGCTTTCTTCGACGCGTCCGGTCCGACCTCGCGCGGCTGCCACGTGCTGTGGTTCGCCGACGGCACGACGGTGCACGCCGCCTGCTCCGATCCGGACCAGACGCCGCTCGATCCGAGGGACGACCAGGTCTACCGCATCATCGACGTGAGCAACACCTCGAAGCCGGTCGCGGTCGGCCGCTGGCACCTGCCCGGGACGATGCGGGGCGACGACGCGCCGCCGCCCAAGCGCCTGCCGAAGAAGTTCGACGCCGGCTTCCGCGCGCACAACACCAACGTCTATCCCGAGCGCCCGGACCGCTGCTACCTCGGCTACCTCGACGGCGGCATCATGGTGCTCGACATCGCCGACCGCGCGCGGCCGAAGCTGGTCTCGAGCTGGCGCAACTCGCCGCCTTACAACGGTTTCTCCCACACCGTGCTGCCGCTCTTCGGCCGCGACCTGCTGGTGGTGACCGACGAGTCGATCCAGGACGACGGCGCCGACTGGCCGAAGCTCGTCTGGCTGCTCGACGCGCGCGACGAGAAGAACCCGGTGAGCATCGCCACGCTGCCCGTCACGGGCGTGAAGCCGCTGCTGCGCGCGGGCGGCCGCTGCGGCGCGCACAACGTGCACGAGAATCCGCCGTCGAAGGGCGCCTGGCGCTCCGAGGACTACGTGCTCGGCACGTTCTTCAACGCCGGCGTGCGCGTCTACGACGTGCGCGATCCGTACCAGCCGAGCGAAGTGGCGTGGTACATCCCGCCGAAGCCCGAAGGCTCGTCGCGGCCCACGGCGCAGATCAACGACGTGTTCGTCGACGACCGCGGCATCGTCTTCGCGGTCGACCGGCATGCCGGCGGCCTGTACGCGCTGGAGATGAAGCTGTGAAGCTCGTCGCGTTGTTGTTGTTCGCAAGCTCGGTTTTCGCCCAGGACTATCCGAACAAGCCGGTGAGGATGGTCGTGGGCTTCGCCGCCGGAGGAATTTCCGACGTTCTCGGCCGCGCGATCGCCATCCCGCTCTCGAAGCAGCTCGGCCAGCAGGTGATCGTCGACAACAAGCCCGGCGCGGGCACGACCATCGCCGGCGATTTCATCGCCAGGTCGGCGCCCGACGGCTACACGATCTGGCTGCAGGACATCACGACCCACGCGATCAACAGCAACCTCTATTCGAAGCTGCCCTATGATTCGATGAAGGACTTCAGCTTCGTCGCGATGGTCGCCTCGACACCGCTGATGCTGGTGGTGCATCCGTCCACGCAGGCGCAGAACGTGAAGGAGCTGCTCGCCTTGCTGAAAGCGAATCCCGGCAAGTACTCGTACGGCTCCTCGGGCAACGGCACGATCGTCCATCTCGCCGGCGAGATGCTGCGCTCCGCCGCCGGCGTGGACGTGCTGCATGTGCCCTACAAGGGGAGCAATCCCGCGACGGCAGCTATCCTCGGCGGAGAAGTGACGTTCGTTTTCTCCACCATGCCTCCTGCGATATCGAACATGAAGAGCGGCAGGCTGCGGGCCCTCGCGGTGACGACGCCGAAGCGCGTCGGCGCGGCGCCGGAGGTGCCGACCATGGTCGAGTCCGGCCTGCCGGGCCTGGAGATCGTCCTCTACTCCGGAATCCTCGCGCCGAGGGGCATGGACCGGGCGCTGGTGCGCCGCCTGAACGCCGAGTTCGCGAAAGCGGTCCAGTCGCCCGAGATGCAGCCGGTGTGGCAGAACATCGGCGCCGACCCGCTGGCGATGTCGCCGGAAGAATTCGAGAAGCGCACCGAGGCCGAGATCGCCAAGCTCGGGCCGGTGGTCAGGGCCTCCGGGGCGAAAGTTGACTAAGCCGCTCCTGCCGCAGCATGGCCGGTACGATTTCGTACCGCTTCCTGAACGCAAGGACTACAGCTGGCCCGGCAAGAAGCGCCTCGCCTTCGTCCTCACCACTAACGTCGAATGGTTCGCCTACGGCGCCGGCCTCGGCCACGACCCGGCGAAGACCGGCGAGCCGCAGACGCACCGCAACTACGCCTGGCGCGACTACGGCAATCGCATCGGCGTCTGGCGGCTGCTCGACCTGTTCGACGAGCTGAAGCTGCCGGCTGCGCACAACACCAACACGCTCGTCTACGACTACGCGCCGCAGGTGATGGCGGCGATTCGCAAGCGCGGCGATGAAGTGGTCGCGCATGGCCGCACCAACGCCGAGAACCTGCGCGGACTCTGGCAGCCCGACGAGGAGCGCCTGATCCGCGAGGTCAGCGAGACGATCGAGCGGCACGAGGGCGCGCGGCCCGCGGGCTGGATGGGCGCGGGCGCCTATGAAACGGCCAACACCCTCGACCTGCTGAAGGAGGCCGGCTACCGCTACGTCATGGACTGGCCGATGGACGACCAGCCGGTGTGGCTGCGCACGCGCGCCGGGCCGTTATTGTCGGTTCCCTATCCGATCGAGCTCAACGACTCGCAGGTCGTGATCCACCGCAAGCAGGACGCGAGCGACTTCTGCGACATGATCGTCGACCAGTTCGACGAGATGGCCGCCCAGTGCGAGCGCCACCCGCTGGTCATGAACGTGTCAGTGCATACCTACGTTTTCGGCCAGCCTTTCCGCCTGCGCCGGCTGCGCGCCGCGCTGCGGCACTGCCTGGAGCACGCGGGCAGGGACCGCGTCTGGTGGACCCGGCCGCGCGACATTGCCGATTTTTGCCTGCGCCAGGAGCCGGGAGTCATTCCCGGCAGTTGAAGCCGGGGTATCCTCCCGAAGAGGGAGGGAAAGCATGCTTGTGCCGTCGCGCCCCGCCGAGCTTTCGCACGCGGTCCGCGTCCTGTTGCTCGAGGACGAGCGGACCACGGCGCAGATCGTCGGCGAGTACCTGCGCAGCGTGCGCGGCCTGGAATTGCGCCTAGACATCGCCGCGACCCTCGCCGAGGCTCGGGCGCACCTCGCGCGCGGCGCGTACGACCTGCTGGTGGTCGACCTGCACCTCCCCGACTCGAAGGGCCTCGCCACGCTCGATGCGGTGCAGGGCTCGAACGCCCTGGTGATCGTCATCACCAGCGACGACGACGCCGACCTGCGCGACGCGGCGCTGGCGCGCGGCGCCTACGACTTCATGCACAAGTCGCAGCTCGACCGCGCCTCGTTCGAGCGGCTGGTGCGGCTCGCCGCGGTGCAGGCCGACACCGTGCGCTCGCTGCGCCGCAGCCAGGCGCGGCTGCAGGCTATCGTCGACGCCGAGCCGGAGTGCGTGAAGCTCCTCGACCGCCGCGGCAACCTGCTGGAAATGAATCCCGCCGGCCTGCGCATGCTCGAGGCCGACAGCCTCGACGCGGTGCGCGGCCACTGCGTCTTCCCCCTGATCGCTTCCGAGCAGCAGCGCGAGGCCTATCGCGCGCTGGTGGAGCGCGTCGCCGAGGGCGACGAGGGTAGCCTGGAGATCGAGGTCGTCGGCCTGAAGGGCGGGCGGCGCTGGCTGCACAACCACCTGGTGCCGCTACGCGACGAGGCGAGCGGCGAGCGCCTGGTGCTCGGCATCACGCGCGATGTGACCGTGCAGCGGCTCGCCGAGCGCTCCCACCAGGAGAGCGAGGAGCGCTTCCGCCTCGCGCTGGACAACTCGGCCGACATGATCCTGCTGGTCGACCGCGCCAGCATGCGCTTCATCGACTGCAACAACACGGTCTGCCGGCTGACCGGCTACAGCCGCGTGGAGATCCTGGCGATGTGGCCGTGGGACCTGCTGCCGGTGACCCGCGAGGAGCTGGAAGCGGCCTACGATCGCCAGATCGCCGATCCGACGCAGACCGCCGGCCTGCGCACCTACTATCGCTGCAAGGACGGCTCGCAACTGCCGTTCGAGTCGCGTCGCCAGGTGCTGCGCTCGGGCGACAAGTGGATCGTCACCATCATCTCGCGCGACATCCGCGAGCGTATCGCCTCGGAGCAGGCGCTGCGCGAGAGCGAGGCGCGCTTCCGCAGCCTGGTCGAGCTGTCCTCCGATTTCTACTGGGAGACCGACGCGCAGCATCGCGTGATGCACACCACCCGCGACCAGCGCTACCGGCCGCCCGGCGACCCGGTGATCGGCCGCGCGCGCTGGGAGCGCGAGTCGATCCAGCCCGACGAAGCCGGCTGGGTGGCGCATCGGGCGACGCTCGAGGCGCGCAAGCCGTTCTTCGACTTCGAGATCGAGCGCATCGACGCCGACGGCGTGCGCCGCTACCGCGCGCTTTCCGGCGAGCCGATGTTCGGCGCGCAAGGCGAATTCCTCGGCTACCGCGGCGTCGGCCGCGACATCACCGAGCGCCGGCGCGAAGAGCGGCTGGTGGCGCTCGAGCACGCGGTATCGCGCGCGCTGACCGGCGCATGGAGCGCGTCCGGCGCGATCCGCGCCGTGATCCGCGCGGTGTGCGAGTCCGAGGGCTGGCCGATGGGCCGCTATTTCGTGGTCGACGAGGAGGCCGCCGTGCTGCGCTTCGGCGAGGCCTGGGGCGGCGACGACCCGGCGGTGCAGGAGTTCATCGCCTCGTCGCGCAGCACGGTCTACCGCCGCGGCGAGGGGCTGTCCGGCTGGGTGTGGCGCGAGGGCAAGCCGATCTCGGTCGCCGACACGAGCAAGGACCCGCGCACGGCGAGCGCCTCGCCCTACGCGCGCGCCGGCCTGGGCGGCGGCGCATTCGTCTTCCCGGTGATCTTCGAGGGCCGCACCATCGGCGTGCTGAGCTTCTCCAGCCCGCTGGCGCGCGAGCCCGACCAGCGGCTGCTGAAGACGATCCACGTCGTCGGCGGCCAGATCGGCCAGTTCCTGCAGAGGAAGACCGCCGAAGGCGCGCTCGCCGAGAGCGAGAAGCGCTTCCGCGAGACGTTCGAGCTGGCCGCCACCGGCATCGCCCACGTCTCCCTCGACGGCCGCTTCCTGCGCGTCAACCGCAGCTTGTGCGAGATGTTCGGCTACACCGAAGCGGAGCTGGTCGGCCGCTCGGTGAAGGACCTCTCGCACCCCGACGACCGCGACGTCACCGACGCCGAGCGCGAGCGCATGCGCGCCGGCGAGCTGCCGTCGGCGCGCTTCGAGAAGCGCTACTTCCGCAAGGACGGCGCGATGCTGTGGGTGGCGATCACCGTGGCGCTGGCGCGCGACCCGGCCGGCGCGCCGCTGCACGAGATCTCGGTGCTGGAGGACATCACCGAGAGGAAGGAGCGCGAGGGCGCGCTGCAGCGCTTCCGCACCGCGCTCGACTCCTCCGCCGACATGGTGTTCCTGTTCCGCATGCGCGACGGGATGCTGCTCGACTTCAACGAGGCGGTACGCAGCTACCTCGGCTATACGCGCGCCGAGCTGCTCGCGCTGCGCCCGCAGGATGTGCGCGCCGGCCTGAGCCCCGAGAAGCTGCGCGCCGAGCTGAACGACCTTCTCGCCACGCCGGGACGGAGCAACATCATCGCCACCGAGTACCGGCGCAAGGACGGCAGCACATTCCCCGCCGAGAGCCGGCGCAGCATCCTCGATACGCCGCAGGGGCGGGTGGTGGTGGTGAATTCGCGCGATCTTTCCGAGCGGCGCAGCGCCGAGAAGCGGCGCGTCGCGCAGGCGCGCTACCAGAAGAAGATCGCCCGCCTCGGCCAGAGCGCGCTCGCCAAGCGCGAGCCGGCCGAGCTGCTCGAGCAGGCGGTGCAAAGCGTGCTCGAGGGATTGAGCGGCGACGTCGTCGCCTACGTCGAGCGCGGCGCCGGCACGCACGAGGTGGTGCTGAAGCGCGTCGACGGGCTCGGCGAGCCGGTGCCCGAAGCGAGCGTCGCCGAATGCGCGCCCAGCAGCCCGCTCGGCCGCGTGTTCGCCACGGCGCAGCCGCTGGTGGCCGAGCCGCGCTGGGGCGAGACCGCGCTGCTGCCTTTCGCCTTCGCCGAGGGCTACCAGACGGCGGCGATGGTCGCCGTGCCGGGCGACCGCGGCGCGCGCGGCGTGCTGTGCGCGCTGGCGAAGAAGGCTCGCGCCTACGGCCCGGAGGAGCTGCGCTTCCTCGGCGCCGCGGCGAGCATGGTCTCCGCGGCGCTGCACCGCCTCGACAGCGAGGCGCGCCTCGCCTATCTCGCGCAGTTCGACCCGCTCACCGGGCTGCCCAATCGCGCGCTGCTCAGCGACCGCTTCACGCAGATGATCGTGCTGGCGAAGCGGCGCGGCGCGCCGCTCGGCGTGTTGTTCATCGACCTCGACGACTTCAAGCTGGTGAACGACACGCAGGGCCACGCCGCGGGCGACGAGTTGCTCAAGGAGACGGCGCGCCGCCTGCTCGCTTCGGTGCGCCAGGGCGACACCGTGGCGCGCATCAGCGGCGACGAGTTCGCGGTCATCTGCGGCGACCTGGCGCGCGCCGACGACGCGGCGCTGGTGGCGCAGAAGATCATCGACCGCCTGGCCGAGTCGTTCGCCATCCGCGGCAAGGAAGTGTTCGTCACCGCGAGCATCGGCATCGCCACCTTCCCGTCGGACGGCGACAACGCCGAGACCCTGCTCGGCGCGGCCGACGCGGCGATGTACCGCGCCAAGCAGGCCGGGCGCAACGCCTTCCAGTTCTTCACCGCCGAGATCAACCAGCGCACCCGGGTGCGGGCCCAGCTCGGCGTCGAGCTGCGCCGCGCGCTGGAGCGCGACGAATTCACGCTAGCCTACCAGCCGAAGATCGACCTCGCGACCGGCAGGGCGAGCGGGGCCGAGGCGCTGCTGCGCTGGAACCATCCCGAGCGCGGCACGGTGATGCCGGCCGAGTTCATCCCGGTGCTGGAGGAGAGCGGGCTGATCGTGCAGGTCGGCGAGTGGGTGCTGGAGCGGGCCTGCCGCGACCTCAAGGCCTGGCAGGCATCCGGGCGCACGGTCATGCCGGTGGCGGTCAATCTCTCGGCGCGCCAGTTCCGCCAGCAGGACCTCGAGGCGCGCATCCGCTCGATCGTCGACGCGGCCGGGATCGAGCCGTCGCTGATCGAGCTGGAGATCACCGAGAGCCAGCTGATGCACGATCCGGAGCACGCGACGCGCGTGCTGCGCGCGCTCGGCCAGGCCGGGCTGCGCGTGGCGATCGACGACTTCGGCACCGGCTATTCCAGCCTCGCCTACCTGACGCGCTTCCCGCTGACGTCGCTGAAGATCGACCGCTCGTTCGTCTCGCACGTGCTGTCCGACCAGGCCGACGCGACCATCGTGCGCACCATCGTCGACATGGCGCACACCCTGGGCTTCACCGTGGTCGCCGAGGGCGTCGAGTCCAATCCCCAGGCCACGTTCCTGCGCGGCCTCGGCTGCGAGCAGGCGCAGGGCTTCCTCTTCGCCCGGCCGATGCCCGCCGCGGCGTTCCGCGCGCACATCGACGCCGCGGCGATCCTGCTGCCAAAGCCGGCGGCACCGCGCCGCCGGAAGCCCCCGAAATAGTAGGGAGCAAGGGCGTGGACAACGAGAAGTTCGTAACCCGCAGGCGCCAATGGCGCGAGACGGTGAGCATCCTGCTCGTCGAGGACGACACGATGTTCGCCGAGCTGGTGCGCGCCCAGCTGCGCCGCATGCCCTGGGTGCAAGCGCGTCTCGAGCTTGCCGGCACGCTGCGCGCGGCGCTGGAGAAACTCGCCGCCGAGCCCTTCGGCCTGGTCGTCACCGACCTGAACCTGCCCGACAGCAAGGGCCTCGATACCCTGGGCGCCCTGTCGCGCGCGGGAGACCAGCCGATCCTGGTCCTCTCCGGCGACCCGGACCCGGCGGTGCGCGCCGGCGCGCTCGACGGCGGCGCCTACGATTTCCTTTCGAAGGACAACCTCAGTGCCGCGGCGCTCGAGCGGCTGGTGCGCCTCGCGTCCATCCAGGCCAACACTTTCAGCCTGGTGCGGGAGGGCGAGGAGCGCTTCCGCAGCCTGATCCGGCTTTCCACCGAATCCTACTGGGAGTCCGACGCCGAGCATCGCGTGGTGAAGCTCGAACTGGGCACGACGCGCCGCGCGACGCTCAATCCCGACCAGATGGGCAAGACGCGCTGGGATCTGCCCTCGACCTGGCCCGACGCCGCGGGCTGGGCGGCGCACCGCGCGACGATGGACGCGCGCCGGCCGTTCAGCGATTTCGAGTTCGCCCGCCGCGAAGCCGATGGCGTCGAGCGCTGGCGCTCGATCAGCGGCGAGCCGATTTTCGACGCCGCGGGGACCTTCGTCGGCTACCGCGGCGCAGGCCGGGACGTCACCGAGCGCAAGCGCGCCGAGGAGGAGCTGCGCCGCTTCCGCCTGGCGATGGACGAGTCGGCCGACATCATCGTGCTGATCGAGCGCGCGTCGATGCGCTTCGTCGACGTCAACCAGACCGCCTGCAACCTGCTCGGCTACAGCCGCGAGGAGCTGCTGGCGATGGGCCCGCACGACGTGCTGCCCTTCGGTCGCGAGCAGCTGGAAAAGTCCTACGACGAATTCATCGCCGATCCGTCGCACACCACCGGCATGAGCAGCTACTACCGCTGCAAGGACGGCTCGACCCTGCCGTTCGAGTCGACGCGCCGGGTGCTGCGCTCGGGCTCGGGCTGGATCATCGCCGCCGTCTCGCGCGACATCCGCGAGCGCGTCGCCGCCGAGAAGGCGCTGCACGAGAGCAGCGAGCGTTTCCGCAGCCTGAACGCGCTCTCGTCGGACTGGTACTGGGAGCAGGACAGCGAATTCCGCCTGACTTTCATGTCGAGCATCGAGAAGCTCGGCCTCGACCCGGCGAAATACCTCGGCGGCCGCCGTTGGGACCAGCCGGCGCTCAATCTGGGCGAGGCGGACTGGGCGCGGCACCGCGCGCAGCTCGAGCGCCACGAGCCCTTCCACGATTTCGAGATGGAGCGCTCCGGCGCCGAGGGCGGCAGCGTCTGGCTGTCGCTCTCCGGCGAGCCGATGTTCGACGAGGCGGGGCGCTTCACCGGCTACCGCGGCGTCGGCCGCGACATTACCGCGCGCAAGCGCGAGGAGCGCCTGCAGAGCCTGGAGCACCAGGTGACGCGGTGCCTCGCTGATGCCGATACGGCGAGCGAAGCGCTTCAGGGCGTGCTGCGCGCGATTTGCGAGACCGAGATGTGGGACTGCGGTCGCTACATCATCGCCGACAGGGACGCGCGCGTGCTGCGCACGGTCGAAGCCTGGACCGCGCCACGGTCCGGAATCGAGAGGCTCGTCGAGCGCTCGCGGGAGGCGCCTTTCGAGCCGGGTGACGGGCTCAACGCCCAGGTGCTGCAGTCGGGCGAACCGATCTGGGTCGCGGACATCAGGCGCGATCCGCGCGCGCGGCAGATCGTGTTCGGCGCCGACTCCGGCATGCGCGGCGCCTTCGCCTTCGCGGTCACCGTCGGCGGCAGCCCGATCGGCGTGCTGAAGTTCAACGCACGCGAGGTGCGCTCGCCCGACCGGCGCTTCCTCCAGGCGGCGCGCGTGATCGGCAGCCAGGTCGGCCAGTTCCTGCAGCGCAAGCGCGCCGAGGACGACGCCGGACGCCTGACGCGGATGAACGTGGCGCTGGCCGCCGCCAACGAAGCGATCCTGCGCGCCAAGACCCAGCAGGAGGTGTTCGAGCGCGCCTGCCAGATCGCCGTCGAGGCGGGCGACTTTCTGGTCGGCACGGTGTTCGTGATCGAGCCGAAGAGCCGCAAGCTGGTCCGCGCGGCGGTCAGCGGCCGCGCCGCCGAGCGGGTACACCCGGTGCAGCCCACGTTCGACACGAGCGATCCCTCGGGCGCGGGCCTGCTCGGCGAGGCCTGCCGCACCGGCCGGCTGGTGATCAGCAACGACTACGCCGCGGACCGGCGTGCCTCCGGCGCCGGCGGCACGTACCAGGTCGGCTCGGCGGCGGTCTTCCCGCTGCCCGTCGACGGCGAGCTGTTCGGCGTGTTCGGCCTGCAGCACGCGCAGCGCGGCGCTTTCAGCGAGGAACTGACGGCGTTGCTGCAGCGGCTGGCCGACAACATCGCCTTCGCGCTGGAGAACTTCCGCGCCAACCAGCGGCGGCGCGCGGCGAAGCGCAAGCTCGCCGAGAGCGAGCAGCGCTTCCGCAGCCTGACCGGCCTCTCCTCCGACATGTACTGGGAGCAGGACGAGGAGCATCGCTTCACCGCCCTGTCCGATTCCGGTCCGAAATCGCTCAACAGCTGGCGCCGGCAGAACATGCTCGGCAAGCATCGCTGGGACCAGCGCTACTTCAACATGACCGACGCCGACTGGGACGCGCACCGCGCCTTGCTGGCGACGCGCGAGCCGTTCTTCGACCTCGAGCTCGGGCGCTTCAACGAGGCCGGCGAGAAGGTCTGGGTGACGGTGAGCGGCGAGCCGTTCTTCGACGAGGCGGGCAAGTTCCGCGGTTACCGCGGCATCGGCAAGGAGATCACCGAGCGCAAGCGAGCGGCGCAGCTGCGCGTGCTCGAGCATTCGGTGACGCGCTCGCTCGCCGAGGCGAACGGTGTCTCCGAGGCGCTGCGCGGCGCGATGCAGGCGATCTGCGAGACCGAGGGCTGGGAATGCGGCCGCTTCTACGTCGCCGACGCGAAGCCCGACGTGCTGCGCCTCGCCGAGTCCTGGGGGCTGGGGAACGATTCGATCCAGCGCTATCTCGCCGGCATGCGGGACATCACGTATGCGTTCGGCACCGGGCTCACCGGGCGCGTCTGGCAGAGCGGCGAGCCGCTCTGGGTGCGCGACATCCACAACGACAGCCGCGTCGCGCAGGCGAACCTCGCGCGCGAGGCGGACATCCACGGCGCGTTCATCTTCCCGGCGCTGTCCGAGGGGCGGACGATGGGCGTGCTGGCGTTCAACAGCCGCGACATCCGCCAGCCCGAGGAAGGGCTGCTGCAGGCGATCCGGGTGATCGGCAGCCAGATCGGCCAGTTCCTGCAGCGCAAGGAGGTCGAGGCCAGCCGCCGCCGCGACGAAGAGGAGTTGCGCCGCTTCCGCGCCGCGATGGACACCTCGGCCGACATGATCCTGCTGATCGACCGCGAGACCCTGCGCTACGTCGACGTCAATTCCACCACCTGCCAGAAGCTGGGCTATTCGCGCGAGGAGATGCTGCTCCTCGGGCCGCTCAACCTCACGCCGATTCCGCGCGCCGATCTCGAGCGCACCTACGACGAGATGATCGCCAGCGGCGAGACCACGCGGCTGCTGAGCAAGCAATACCGCAAGCAGGGGGCGCCGATTCCGGTCGAGGTACTGCGCCGCGCGGTGCGCGCCGGCGAGCGCTGGATCATCGTCGCCATCCTGCGCGACATCAGCGAGCGGCTCGCCGCCGACGAGGCGCTGCGCAAGAGCGAGGCGCGCTTCCGCAGCCTCACCAACCTGTCCTCCGACTGGTACTGGGAGCAGGACAGCGAGTTCCGCTTCACCAAGTTCGAGGGCAAGGGCGCGGTCGCGGAATATTCGCCCTCCGCGGTGGTCGTCGGCAAGCGCATCTGGGAGGTGCCAGGGATCGTCGAGGGCTCGGTCGACTGGGACGCGTACCGCGCAGGAGTCGAGCGCCACGAATCGTTCCGCAACCTGCAGTACGCCTACCGCGGCCGCTCCGGCAGCACCTACTACGTCTCCGCCGATGGCGAGCCGGTGTTCGACGACGCGGGGGCCTTCATCGGCTACCGCGGCACCTCCCGCGACGTGACGCGGCAGCGGCGCGACGAGGAGGAGCTGCGCCGGTTTCGCGCCGCCATGGACATGTCGCTCGACGCGATCTACCTGACCGACCGGCCGACGATGCGCTTCGTCGACGTCAACAAGCTCGCCTGCAAGTTCCTGGGATACTCGCGCGAGCAGGCGCTGGGACTGGGGCCGGCCGACGCGCTGCCCATCGCGCGCGAGCAGCTCGAGCGCGAGTACGACGAGGTGATCGCCACCGGGTCGAAGGGCGTGCGTGTCGAGTACGCGTATACCGGCAAGGACGGCCGCCGCGGCTGGAGCGAGCTGCACCACCGCGCGCTGCGCGAGGGCGAGCGCTGGATCATCGTCACCGTCTCGCGCGACATTACCGAACGCAAGCTCGCCGACCAGCGCCAGACGCAGTACGCCCGCCACCAGGAGCGGATCGCGCGCTTCGGCCAGTCGGCGCTCGCCAAGCGCGAGCCGTCCGACCTGATGCGCGAGGCGGTGCAGAACGTGCTGGAAGGACTGAATGCCGATGCGGTGGCCTATTTCGAGCCGGCCACGGGCGGGGAGGAGCTGGTACTGCACGCGCTCGTCGGGGCGGGCGAGGGCAGGGACGGCGCGGCGGTGAAATGCGGGGCATCGAACCCGGTGCAGCGCGCGCTGCGCTCCGGCGAAGCGCTGGTCGTCGACGGCGCCGAGCTCGAGTTCGACTGGGCGGCGGGGCTGCACAGCGCCGCGGTGATCCCGGTGCGCGGCGAGCGCCGCCCGCGCGGCGCGCTGTGCGTCTGCTACCGCTCCGCCAACGCCTTCGCCGCGGATGCGCTCAATTTCGTCGAGGCCGCGGCGAGCGTGCTCTCGGCCGGCCTGCAGCGCATCGACAGCGAGAGCCGTCTCGCCTTCCTCGCCCAGTTCGATTCGCTCACCGGCCTGCCGAACCGCGCCCTGCTCGCGGACCGCTTCTCGCAGATGATCGTGCTGGCGAAGCGCCGCAACGCCAGCCTGAGCGTGCTGTTCATCGATCTCGACGAATTCAAGATGGTGAACGACACCCTTGGTCACAGCGGAGGCGACCAGCTGCTGAAGGAGGTCGCGGTGCGCTTGCAGTCCTGCGTGCGCTCGGGCGACACGGTGGCGCGCATCAGCGGCGACGAATTCGCGGTGATCCTCGCCGACATGGCGCGGCAGGAGGACGGGGCGCTGGTGGCGCAGAAGATCATCGACCGTCTCGCCGCGGCGTTCGAGATCCACGGCCAGGAGGTGTTCATCAGCGCCAGCCTCGGCATCGCCGCCTATCCCGGCGACGGCGCGGATGCCGAGACGCTGATCGGCGCTGCCGACGCGGCGATGTACCGCGCCAAGCAGGCCGGCCGCAACAACTTCCAGTTCTTCACCGCCGAGATCAACCAGCGCACGCGCAGCCGCGCCCAGCTCGGCGTGGAGCTGCGCCGCGCCCTCGAGCGGGAGGAGTTCGTCCTCTACTACCAGCCCAAGGTCGAGCTCGCGAACCGCCGCTTTTACGGCGCGGAGGCGCTGATCCGCTGGAAGCATCCCGAGCGCGGCCTGGTCTCGCCGGCGGAGTTCATCCCGGTATTGGAGGAGACCGGCCTGATCGTCCCGGTCGGCGAATGGGTGCTGAAGCGCGCCTGCGAGGACCTCAAGGCCTGGAAGGCGGCCGGCCTCGACGTCGGCCCGGTGGCGGTGAACCTGTCGGCGCGCCAGTTCCGCCTGCAGGACCTCGACCAGCGCCTCAAGGCCGTGGTGGCGGAGGCGGGCATCGATCCTTCGCTGATCGAGCTGGAAATCACCGAGAGCCAGCTGATGGTCGATCCCGACCACGCGATCCGCGTCATGCGCTCGCTGTGCGACGCCGGCATGCGCATCGCCATCGACGATTTCGGCACCGGCTATTCGAGCCTCGCGTACCTGACGCGTTTCCCGGTCGGGGCGCTGAAGATCGACCGCTCGTTCGTCGCCGACGTCAACAAGGACCCGAACGACGCGACCATCGTGCGCACCATCATCGAGATGGCGCACAGCCTCGGCTTCACGGTGGTGGCGGAGGGCGTCGAGACCGAGGAGCAGGCGACCTTCCTGCGGCTGCTGCGCTGCGAGCGGGCGCAGGGCTATCTCTTCGCCCGGCCGATGCCGGCCGCCGACCTGGTGAATAGGCTATCCAAGAAAGCTAATTGACAAAGGTATTTGGGCGGCCGAAAATCGTCCGCCATGTCTCGCAAAGGCCGTCCGCACACCGTCTCCCGCAGGGCGCTCCTGATCGATGGCTCGGACGCCGAGTTCCGCGGCCTGATCCACGACCTGATCGCCTACGGCCACAAGCTCGATACCTGCCGCGATGCGTTCGCCGCCATCGCCGGCATCTCCGGCGTGCAATACGAGATCCTGATGCTGGTGTCGCGCGCCGAGAGCCTGTCGATCGGCGAGGTGGCGGAGCGGCTGCACCGCTCGGGCGCCTTCATCACCATCGAGGCCAACAAGCTCGCTGCTCGAGGCATTCTCGAGAAGGCTTCCGACCCTGCCGATGGAAGAAAAGTCCTGCTGGAAATGAATTCGAAGTCGGAGGCGCTGCTGCAGCGGCTGGCGCCCTACCAGCGGCGCATCAACGACATCCTCTTCGAGTCGCTGGACGCGAAGCGCTTCCGCGCGCTGCGCTCGCTCGCCGCGGCGTTGGTGGCCGACGGCGACCGCGCGGTGGCATTGCTCGATTACCTGAAGCAGGAGGCCGCGTGAGCGTCTCTTACTTCGTGCGCTATGACATCGCGGTCGGCGATCTCGACGCTTTTCTCAGGCGCTACCGCGAGGTGCACGTGCCGGTGGTGGCGCGCTGGCCCGGGCTGCGGCGCATGACGATGCACACGCCGCTGGCATGGCAGGATCCCGTGCCGGTGAACCGCGGCAAGGCGGTGCTGATGGCGCAGCTCGAGTTCGACAGCGAGGAAGCGATGAACAAGGCCTTTGCCTCGCGCGAGCGCGCCGAGGCGAGGGAGGATTTCAAGCGGTTCATGACGTTCGAGGGCACGGTGACGCATCAGGCGATGAAGAGCGAGGAGGTCTGGCCATGAAACCCAAGCAACATCTGGAATTCGTGAAGGTCGACGTCAACAGCGGCTGGGAGCGGCCCGAGGGCTATCCGCCGGGCTTCTGGCAGAAGATCCTCGCCTCCGACCTGGACGAGAAGAACAAGAAGGGCAGTCGCACGCGGCTGCTGAAGATCGACGCCGGCGCGTTCTCCACCGAGCCGTTCGTGCACGACCACTGGGAAGAGGTCTACGTGGTGCAGGGCGACCTCGTGGTCGGCAACGACAAGCAGGGCAAGGGCGGCCAGCAGTGCTTCGCCGCCACCTATGCCTGCCGGCCGCCGGGCGTGCACCACGGCCCGTTCACCTCCCGCGGCGGCTGCATCCTCCACGAGATTCACTACTATGCTTAAGACCGGAAGCGAGCACCTCGAATCGCTGCGCGACGGTCGGGTCGTCTACATCGGCTCGGAGAAGGTCGACGACGTCACCACCCATCCCGCTTTCCGCAACGCCGCGCGCTCCATTGCCGGCATCTACGACATGAAGCGGGATTTTTCATTCCAGGAAGGCAAGGAGAAATTCAGCGCGTACTTCCTGAAGGCGAAGACCCGGGAAGACCTTGAGAAGAGGACCAGGGTGCATCGCGCCATCGCCGACATGAGTCACGGCCTGCTCGGTCGCTCGCCCGACCACGTGTCGAGCTTCGTCACGGGCATGGCGATGAATTCCTCCGTGTTTGGGAAGTTCGAGAAGAACCTTCTCGCGTACTACGAGAAGATGCGGAAGGAAGACCTGTATGGCGTCTACGCGGTCATTCCGCCGCAGGCGGCGCGCAACCCCGAGTTCTACACCCGGCAGAACATCCCGGTGCCGACGCTGCGCGTGGTGCGCGAGGACGACGACGGCGTGGTGGTCTCGGGCATGAAGATGCTCGCCACCGGCGCGGTGTTCGCCAACGAGATCTGGATCGGCAACCTGATTCCGCTCGCGCCCAACCAGCTCGCCGAGTCGATCACCTGCGCCGTCCCGGTCGGCACGCCCGGGGTGACGCTCTGGTCGCGCAAGCCGTTCGAGCTGCACGCGCGCTGCGAGTTCGACAGCCCGCTCGCCTGGCGCTTCGACGAGACCGATTCGATGGTGATGTGCGACAACGTCAAGGTGCCCTGGGAACGCGTCTTCGTGCACATGGACGCGGTGCTGGCGCGCGACATCTACATCAAGACGCCCGGCCACTGCTACGGCAACCACCAGTCGAACGTGCGCTTCCACGCCAAGATGCAGCTCATCGTCGGCCTGGCGAGCAAGATCGCCCAGGCCTCCGGCTCGCACGAGATTCCGGCGGTGCGCGAAGTGCTGGGACGCCTGTGCGCGCTCGAGGCGGCGCTCGGCGGCATGATCGCCGGGCAGATCCAGGACGCCGAGGATTGGCCCGTAGTCGGCAATGAGGGCTTCAAGACCTTCAACAGGCGCTACATGTACGCGGCGCTCAACTGGTGCACCGAGAGCCACTCCTCGATCATCGAGGCGCTGCGCGAGCTCTGCGGCGGCGGCATTTTCCAGATGCCGGCCGACATCACCGTGATGCACGATCCGAAGCTGCGCGCGCAGTTCGAGCAGTACTGGCAGACACCCCAGCTCGCGGCGGTCGAGCGCATGAAGCTCTACAAGCTCGCCTGGGACCTGATCGGCTCCGAGTTCGCCGGCCGGCACCTGCAGTACGAGAAGTTCTACGCCGGCGCGTCCTTCATCGTGCGCAACCACAACTACCGCGAAGCACCCTGGGACGGCTACCACAAGGTGGTCGAGGACCTGATGGCGGGCTACGACGTGCCGGAGGCCGCGGCGATGAAGAAGGTGGCGTGATGGAGTGCAGCAACCTCGTCATCGCCGGCTGGACTGGCCGCGATGAAGCGCAGCTGAAGAAGCACATCATGGAGCTGGCCGAAATCGGCGTGAAGCCGCCGAAGACCACGCCCATCTTCTACAGAGTTTCCGCTTCTTTAATAACTTTCTCTTCTTCCATCCAGGTCTCTGGCACCGACACCAGCGGCGAGGTGGAGTTCGTCCTGCTGTCGAAACCCGACGGCCTGTGGGTCACGGTCGGTTCCGACCATACCGACCGCAAGGCCGAGACCATCGGTGTCTCCCTCTCCAAGCAGCTGTGCGAGAAGCCGATCGCGAAGGACGCCTGGAAGTACGACGAGGTGAAGCCGCACTGGGACAAGCTCGTCCTGCGCTCCTGGGCGGATGGCAAGCTCTATCAGGAAGGACCTGTGACGGCGATGCGCTCTCCCGAGGACCTGATGGGTCGCCATCCATTGAAGGCGGGCTGGGCGATGTTCTGCGGCACCCTCGCCGCGAAGGGCGGCATCCGTCCCGCCGATGTCTTCCGCATGGAGCTCGAAGACCCGGTGCGCAAGAAGAAGCTCGCGCACGAGTACCGCATCCACGTCCTGCCCGTAGAGGGCTAGTCCGGCCGGGATTGGTTTTAACACTCGCCGCGTAGAACGGCGGGGTGACCCGCACAGTCAAGGTACTGACCGGCTTCGAGGCCGTGGCCGCGTTCGCCCCGGCGTGGGAGAACATGGTCCCGGCCGCGATCGAGCCGAACCCGTTCTACGAGCCGTGGATGCTGCTGCCGGCGCTCGAGGCGTTCGGGATGCAACGTGGTTTTCGCCTGGTTACGGTCTGGAACCACGATCGCCTCGACGCGGTGCTGCCGCTCGAGCGGACGGGAAGCTTCAGGGGGTTGCCGCTGCCGACGCTGTTGTCGTGGCGCCATCGCCACTGCCTGCTCTGCACCCCGCTGGTGCGCGCCGATGGCGCGGTCGAGACGCTGGCGACGCTGCTCGAGTGGCTGCGGACGGACAGCGACGGCGCATCGCTCGTCGGCCTGCAGTACATCCCCACCGAAGGGCCGTTCCGGCAGGCGCTGGCGACCGCGCTGCAGGCCGCGGACGTCAGGCCGCTCGTGCTCGACGGCTACGCGCGGCCGGTGCTGCGGCGAGCGAAGGACGGCGAGACGTACGTCAACGAATTCGTTCCGCGCAAGGAGCGGCAGGAGCTGCGCCGGCGGGAGAAGCGGCTGAAGGAGCAGGGGACGCTGACGCAGGTCGCGCTCAGGCCCGGCGAAGAGATCGGCCGCTGGATCGAAGAGTTCCTGCGGCTCGAAGCCTCGGGCTGGAAGGGCAAGCAAGGCACGGCGATGGCCTGCAGCGAGGCGAATCGTCGCTTCCTGACGGAGACGTTCACCGCCGCGCACAAGCGTGGGCGGCTGGAGATGGTCGGCGTGGACCTGGACGGCAAGCCGCTGGGGCGATGCACGGGCTTCATTGCCGGCCAGGGCGCCTACGCGTTCAAGCCGGCCTACGACGAGGCGTTCGCGAAATTCTCGCCGGGCATCCTCGCCGAGGTGGCGCGCATCCGCAATCTGCACGAGCTGCACGGCGTGCAATGGATGGATTCGTTCACCGACGCCGACAATTCGATGATGAGCCGCCTGTGGAAGGACCGGCTCGCGGTGCAGACGCTGCTCTTCGGCGTCGGCAAGGTCGGCGCGCTCGCGGTTGCGGCGTGGCCGTTCCTGCGCTGGGCGAAGCAGCAGGGCCGGCGCGCGCTCAGTGCCGCATCACGAGCGCGAGCGCGCCCAGCACCAGCGCGGCCCCAGCCAGCATCGGCGCCGTAATCGTCTCTCCCAGCAGCAGCCAGCCCCAGAAGATTCCCAGCACCGGGATCGCCAGGCCGACGGTGAGGGTGCGCGTCGGGCCGATGTCGCGCACCAGCGTGAAGAACGGCAGGTAGGCGAGCCCGCTGCAGAACAGGCCGACCGCGATCAGCGCGCCGACCGCGGTCGGGGTCCAGGTCGCGGGCGGCGGCGCCTGCGCCCACGCCGGCGAAAGAATCAGCGCGCAGAAAAGGATCGAGCCGGTGGCGAGGCCCATCGCCGGCACGCGGCCGGTGCGCTGCCGGATCATGACGCCGGCCCAGCCCCAGAGCGCCGCGCCCGCCATCGCGGCGATGGCGGCCGTGATGGCATGGGCATCGAGCGCGATCGGACCCAGGTTGACGATCAGCGCCACGCCGGCGATGCCGAGCACGAAGCCGACGATGCGATGCGGGCCGAGCCGCTCCTTCAGCACCGGCGCCGCGATCACCGCGCTCCACAGCGGCACCATGCCGTTGATCACCGCGAGGTAGCTCGCCGGAATGCCGCTCGCGGCGTAGGCGAAGAGGAGGAACGGCAGGACGTTGTTGACCAGCGCGATGGTGAGGTAGTCGCGCCAGTGCAGCCGCAGGCCGATCTCCTGCCGCAGCACGAAGAGCATCCACGGCACGAGGAACAGCGCGGCGAAGATCGCGCGCCCGTCGGCCACCGCGCCGGTGCCGAAGCTCGGCACCGCCATGCGCGTAAAGATCCATTGCAGCGACCACAGGGTGGCGAGCAGCAGCCACCGCCCAACGTCCCAGGCGCGCACCTAGCGCTTAGAGATAGACGCGCTTCATCGCATCGGCCGGATAGCGCGGCCCGGAGCCCGCGCCGACCGGCGCGATGGCGGAGATCTTCTCCACGTCGGCCGCGGACAGCTTGATGTCGAGCGCGGCGAGGTTCTCCTCGACCCGTTGCTTGCGCTTGGTGCCGGGGATGGCGACGACTTCCTTGCCCTGCGCGAGCAGCCAGGCGAGCACGAGCTGTGCCGGCGTGCACTTCTTATGCTCCGCGATCTCCTCGAGGCGCTTGACGATCTTGACGTTGGCGTCGAGGTGCTCGGCCTGGAAGCGGGGATGCGCGAGGCGCCGGTCGCCCTCGGGCAGGTCGGCCTTGCCCTTCACCGAGCCGGTGAGCATGCTGCGTCCGAGCGGCGCGTAGGCGACGAGCGAGATGCCGAGCTCGCGACAGGTCGCGAGGGTTTCTTCGCCGTCTTTTCGATACAGCAGGGAAAATTCATTCTGCACCGCTGCGATGGGGTGCACCTTGTGCGCGCGGCGAATGGTCGCCGGGGCCGCTTCCGACAGGCCGAGCGCGCGTACCTTGCCTTGCTCCACCAGGCGCTTCATGGCGCCGACGGTGTCCTCGATCGACGTATTCGGGTCGACGCGGTGCTGGTAGTACAGGTCGATGACGTCGATGCCAAGGCGCTTCAGGCTCGCCTCGCAGGCCTGCATCACGTACTGCGGCTTGCCGTCCACGCCCTGCTTGCCGTCGGCGTCCTTGGTCTGGCCGAACTTGGTGGCGACGACCACTTCGGCGCGGCGGCCCTTGAGCGCCTTGCCGAGCAGCGTCTCGTTGTGCCCCCAGCCGTACATGTCGGAGGAATCGAGGTGGTTGATGCCCTTGTCGAGCGCGTGGTGGATGACGCGGATCGATTCCTCGTCGTTGGCGTTGCCGTAGATGCCCGACATCGACATCAGGCCCAGGCCGACGGCCGAAACCTTGATGCCGCTCTTGCCGAGCGGGCGCATGTCCATGGTCACTCCTTCAGAACAGATCGAAATATTCGCGGTGTTCCCAGTCGCTCACTTCCAGGTTGAAGCGGGCGATCTCGGCGTCCTTGATGCGGCAAAAGTATTCTACGAAAGGTTCGCCGAAGCCGGCGCGCAGCGCCTTGTCCTTTCGCAGAGCGGCCAGCGCCTCGTCCAGCGTGCGCGGCATCGGCTCCGCCTTCGCCTCGTAGGGCGTGTCGGCCGAGCGCGGCAGGTTCGGCTTCGCCGCCAGGCCGTCGAGGCCGGAGTGGATCTGCGAGGCGATGTAGAGGTAGGGATTCGCCGCCGGCTCGCCGATGCGGTTCTCGATCCGTGTCGCGGCGTTGCCGGGGCCGCCGACCACGCGCAGCAGCGCGCCGCGGTTCTCCTTGCCCCAAATGACGCGATCAGGCGCGAGCGAGTAGGGCCGGTAGCGCTTGTAGCCGTTGATGGTCGGGGTGCTGAACGCGCAGGCACCGCGTGCATGAGCCAGCAGCCCGGCGAGCCAGTGCTTCCCGGTTTCAGAGAGATCTTCTTTTTCCGACACAAAAACATTTTTCCCGGAGCGGGAAAGGGATTGATGCAAATGCCAGCCGCTCGACATCACGTTCGGCAACTTCGGCCGGCACATGAAAGTGGCGTGGTAGCCGTGCCGCCGGGCGACCTGCTTCACCGCGCTGCGCAACAGCACCATCGCGTCCGCGGCGGCGAGCGCCGGGAGGGGGGAAAGCGTGATCTCGAGCTGGCTCGGCCCGAACTCGACCTCGTAGGAGCGGAGCGGGAGCTGAAGTTCTTGAAGGTTGTTTCTTATCAATTGAAAAACCGGATCGAGCTGGTCGTAGCGGTTCTCGGTGAGCAGCTGATAACCGGTCGTGAGCAGCGACACCTCGGGCGGGCTGCCCGGCTGGCCCGCATCCTCAGGGCGCAGGTTGTCGCGGGCGATCTTGAAGACGTGGAACTCGACTTCCAGCCCGCAGACGAGCTCGTGCGGCTTCAGCTTCTCGAGGGCCGTCTTGAGGATGCGGCGCGTGTCGTAGGGAACCGGCCGCCCGTCCTGGAACGCGAGGTCGCACAGCACCCAGCCGGTCTCCGGCGCCCAGGGCAGGATGCGAAAGGTGGAGGGGTCGGCCATCATCAGCGCGTCGCCCGCACCCTGGAATTCGGCCATGCCGACGCCGCCGCCGGGCGTGAACGCCGGAAAGACCGTGCGGTGCGAGGTGTCCTTCAAGAGGAGCGAGCTCGGGAATCCCACGCCGGACTTGAGCGCCGCCTGCACCTCCGAGACGGCGAGCGTCTTGCCGCGCAGCACGCCGTGCTGGTCGGCGAACGAAAACCGGACCTGCTTCAGCCCGTCGAGCTTCAAGCTGCCCACTTCGACTGACGGCGGCGCTTCTCGTCGGCGGACTTCCAGTATTCGTCGATCTTCTCGGTGGGACCGATTCCGTCGATGGTCGGCGGGCCGGAGAACTCGCTGTTCACGGTCAGCTGCCCGGCCTCATTCTTTTTTATGAAATCAAGAAGCATTCTTCTGTAGAGAACGATGCCTTTGTCTGTCGAGCCCAGGTTCTCCTTGGTGCGGTCGGCGATCACGCCCTGCGACTCGCAGGCGAACTGGTCGTGGATGTTGATATCGAAGCCCATGCCGGTGAAGGTTTTGGATTTCTGTTCGTCGGCGTCGAAGCCCCAGCCGTCATGTCTGCCATGGATCGGCTTGTAGTCCGGTGCCGGATAGGTCCGCAGGCGCTGCTCGCGCATGGTCTGCTTGTCCACTGGCCCGCCGAAGCTGGTGAAGATGGAATACCAGTAGCACCCGGTGTCGTCGACCGGGACATGAAATTGGGTGATGGTCATCTCGGCGTTCATCGGGATGACGAACGCCTGCGGGAAGAGGATGTTGGTGACGCGGATGTGGGTCTGCGCGTCGCTGATTTTCCTGAGCGTCTGCAGGCGCATGCCGAACTCCGCGCGTTCGACGCGGATCTCGGGCCGGTCGTATTCGCGCAGCACCTTGCTGATCGGCAGGTCGGAATCCGACGGCACGCCGCGGAACTGCTTGCCGTAGCTCCCCGCCGTGTCCTCGTCCTCGAAGTACTTGTGCAGCCAGGACGCGTGCGCCGGGTCGATGCCGACCTCGAGCGCCTGCAGCCAGTTGCAGTCCCAGTAGCCCTTGAAGGCGAAGGTGTAGGCGTCGGGCGCGACAAAGCAGTCGAAGGCCGGAAATGCCGGCGCTGCGCCTTCACCGAGATAGGCGAACAGGATGCCGCTCTTCTCGACCACCGGATACGACACCGTCTTGATGTGCTCGCAGAGGCGCGAGCCTTCCGGCTCGGCCGGCGTTTCGACGCATTTGCCGCCGCCGTCGAACTTCCAGCCGTGGAACGAGCAGCGCAGGCCGTCGGCCTCGATGCGGCCATACGCGAGATCGGCGCCGCGATGGGGACAATGGCGCTGCATCAAGCCGTATCCCGAATTTGTCTTGTACAAGACGAGATTCTCGGAAAAGAGACGAACGGCTTTGACTGGCCGCTCGTCCTTCATCTCGTCCACCAGCGCCACCGGCTGCCAGTAGCGGCGCAGCAGCTTGCCGGCGGGCGTGCCCGGCCCGATGCGCGTCATCAGCTCGTTCTGCTCGCGGCTGATCACGTTTCTTCGCGGTACAGCGACAGCGCCTTCATCGCCGGCAGGTCGTTGAAGGAGAAGAGCACCGCTTCGCCATGCGCGCCGTGGCGATACTTCGTCCACGACGGCACGCAGAAGATGTCCTTCTCCTCCCACTCGAAGCGCTTGCCGCCGATCTCCGACCAGCCACGGCCAGTGGCGACCTGGTAGATGACGCTGCCGGTATGACGAATGGCTTTTGTCTCTTTAACCAGCTCCAGTTTTGCCCCCATGGTCGGCATGACCGGTCCATTCGTCAGCGGATTCTTGTATTCAAAGTGCCCATGCTTTTGCAGTTGCTTGTAGCTCTCATCCCACTTGTAGAGAAAGACAGGCGAGTAGGGCTTGCTCCAGTTCTTCCGCGAGAGGGGCGCCGGCGCCTGGTTGAGCTTCGGGTGGACCTCGTAGAAATTCGCGTCGAGCGAATTCATGAGCGGAATGTCGAGGCCGTCCTGCCAGACGCACTGCGTGCCGCTCGCGTCGACGCCGTGCTCGTGCCAGGTGCCGTTGGGCGTCAGCACGAAGTCGCGCGCGCCGAGATCGAGACGCTCGCCGTCGACGATCGTGTACGCGCCCTTGCCCTCCATCACGAAGCGCAGCGCGCTCGCCTGGTGGCGGTGGGCGGACGCCGACTCGCCGGGATTCATCACCTGCACGCCGGTGTAGAGCAGGCCGGCGGCGGCGCTCCATTCCTTGCGGCCGGGATTGACGAGCATGACGACGCGTCGCGCGGCCTTCTCGGCGGAGACGAGGTCGGCGGCTTTCCGGACGTAGGGCTCGACCCTTTTCCACTTCCAGTGCGTCGGCACCGATTTCGGCTGCGGATACCAGGGCTCGATCTCGTTGGCGACGTTCCAGAGCGCGCCCAGCTCCTCGCCCTCGAGGGCGCGGTAGTAGGCGTCGAGCTCGGGCGTGTCCTCTACGTTGGCGCGCCCCTTGATGTTTTCTCTTTTCATACGCCGAGATACTTGTGCTGGATCTCCTGGCTCGCCGAGAGCTCCGCCGAGCTGCCGCTCCATACTACGCGGCCCTTTTCGAGAATGTAATGCCGGTTGGCGACCCGCGAAAGCGCCCTCACGTCCTTGTCGATGATCAGGATCGACAGGCCCTCGGCCTTGAGCTTCTCGATGGAGCGGTAGATCTCGGCGCGCACCAGCGGCGCGAGGCCTTCGGTCGCTTCGTCGAGGATGAGCAGCTTCGGGTTGGTCATCAGCGCGCGGCCGATGGCGAGCATCTGCTGCTCGCCGCCCGAGAGCTGGTTGCCGTAGTTGTGTTGCCTTTGCTGCAAATTCGGAAAGAGCGAGAACACGCGTTCGATATCCCACGGGCCGCGGGTTGCCGTGGCGACGAGGTTCTCGCGCACCAGGAGGTTGGGAAAGACCTGCCGGCCTTCCGGAACGAGGCCGATGCCGCTCTTTGCGATCTTGTAGCTTGGAAGATTGAACAAGGATCTCCCGTGGAAGGAGATCTTTCCCGCCCGCGGGGCCGTGATGCCCATGAGCGAGCGCACGGTGGTGGTCTTGCCCATGCCGTTCCGGCCCAGCAAGGAAACGACTTCGCTTTTCCCTATTTCAAATGCAACTCCGAACAGCACTTGGCTGCGGCCGTATGAAGTCTCGAGGCCGGCGACTTCCAGCATCAGGCGTCCTCGCCCAGGTAGGCGCGGCGCACTTCCTCGTTCTGCTTGATCCTCTCCGGCGTGTCGGTGGCGATGACGCGGCCATAGACCAGCACCGAGATGCGGTCGGCGAGGCGGAACACCGCGTCCATGTCGTGCTCGACCAGGATCATGGTGTGGCGCTGCTTCAGCCCGGCGAGGAAGCCGATCATGCGCTGCGACTCTTCCGCGCCCATGCCGGCCATCGGCTCGTCGAGGAGCAACAACCTGGGCCGGGTCGCGAGCGCCATCGCCACCTCGAGCTGCCGCTGCTCGCCGTGGGAAAGGTTGGCCGCGACCGCATGCATGCGCTTTTCGAGCCCGACCTCTGCGAGGATCTTCTTCGCGGGAGCGATCAGCGATTCGTCGTCGAAGGCCGGACGCCAGAAGCCGGTACGCCCCGACGCCGCCTGCACCGCCAGCGCGACGTTCTGCAGCGCGGAGAAGTCGCGGTAGATGCTGGTGATCTGGAACGAGCGCGCGAGGCCCTTGCGCGCTCGGCGCGGCGCGGGAAGGCGCGTGATGTCCTCGCCGGCGAAGCGGATGCTGCCGCCGTCCGGGAGGAGCATGCCGGCGAGCTGGCCGATGAGCGTGGTCTTGCCGGCGCCGTTCGGGCCGATGATGGCGTGCGTCTCGCCTTCCTCGACCTTCAGCGTCACGCCGTCGGTCGCGCGCAGCGCGCCGAAGCTCTTCGTCAGGGCGTGGACTTCAAGCATCGGGCTTGTAGAAGATGCCGGCGAGTCCGCGGCGGAAGAAGAGCACCGACAGGATCAGCAGCGGCCCCATCAGCACCTGCCAGTGCTCGGTCCATCCCTTGAGTACCTCCTCGACGATGAGCAGGGCGAACGCCCCGAGCACCGGTCCGGCGGTCGTCGCCATGCCGCCGAGGATCACCATGAACATCAGGTCGCCCGACTGCTCCCAGGTCATCAGGCTCGGCGTGATGTAGTTGATGTGGTTCCCGTAAAGCGCGCCGGCGAGGCCGCACAGGGCGCCGGCGATGACGAACGCCGCGAGGCGGTACGGGTAGGGCGAGAAGCCGATGGCGCGCGAGCGCGCCTCGTTCGACCTGCAGGCGCGAAGCGCCATCCCGAATCTCGAATTGATGAGCTTATGAATCAGGAATACCGATAAAAGCATCAGCACCAGCGCGAGGTAGTAGAACTGCACCGGGTCGTTCAGGTCGACGATGCCGAGCTGGCTGCGCTGCTTGAGCCGCATGCCGTCGTCGCCGCCGAACTCGGCCACCGAGATGCCGAGGTAGTAGAGCATCTGCGTAAACGCGAGCGTGATCATGATGAAGTAGATGCCGCTGGTGCGGATCGACACCGCGCCGATCGCCAGCGCGACCAGCGCCGACGCGGCCATGGCGACGAGAATGTGCAGCCAGCCGTTGAAGAACCCGTAGAAGCCGAGGATGCCCACCGCGTAGGCGCCGACGCCGATGTAGGCGGCATGGCCGAACGACACCATGCCGCCGTAGCCGAGGATCAGGTTGAGGCTGATCGCGGCGATGGCGAGGATCATGATCCGCCGCACCAGGTCGAGGTAGAACGGCTGGCCGAGCGCGAGGAGCAGCGGCGGCAGCGCGGCGAGCAGCACCGCGGCGACGATCCAGCTGATGAGGCGCGCCTTCATCCGCGGGCGGGGAACAGCCCCTGCGGACGGATGGCGAGCACCACCGCCATCAGCAGGTAGATGAGCATCGAGGCGAGGGCGGGGCCGGCGGATTCCGCTGCCGGCGCCGAGATGATCGTCGCCATCAGCGGCTTGAGGAACGCGCGGCCGAGCGTGTCGACGATGCCGACGATGATCGCGCCCACCAGCGCGCCGCGGATCGAGCCGATGCCGCCGATGACGACGACGACGAACACCTGGATCAGCACCAGCTCGCCCATGCCGGGCTGCACGTTGTAGATCGGCCCGGCCATCAGGCCGGCGAGCCCGGCGAGCGCGGCGCCGAAGCCGAACACCACCGTATAGAGCAGCCGGATGTTGACGCCGAGCGCCGCCACCATCGTGCGATTGCTCGCGCCGGCGCGGATCAGCATGCCGAGCCGCGTCCGAGTGACGACGTACCAAAGAATCAGCGCGGTTACTAAACCAACCAAAATGATGGCTGCGCGATAGGCCGGGTAGCGCGAGCCGGTGAAGAGATCGATGTGGCCGGAGAGCCACGACGGCGGCGAGGCGAACAGCGAGGCGCGGCCCCAGACGATCGCGATCAGCTCGTTGAAGAACAGGATCAGGCCGAAGGTGGCGAGCACCTGGTCGAGGTGGTCGCGGTCGTAGAGCGTGCGCAGCACCACGACCTCGACCCCCATGCCCACGACCAGCGTCCCGAACAAGCCAAGCGCCGCCCCCAGGAGGTAGGACCCGGTCCATTGCGCCGCGGCGAGGGCGAGATAGGCGCCGACCATGTAGAGCGAGCCGTGCGCGAGGTTGACGACGTTCATGATGCCGAGCACGAGCGTCAGCCCGGCGGCCATGAGGAACAGGGTCACGCCGAACTGCAGGCCGTTGAGGAGTTGCTCGAAAACGAGTGAAAAGGTCATAAAAAAAGGGCGCTCGCGCGCCCCTTTTCAAAGCCAAGACGCATCACTTCATCTTGCAGTCTTGGAAGTACGAGTCCTTGTGCTTCTCGAAGATGGTCTTCTGGATGCGCATCTCGATGTCGCCGTTCGAGAGCTTCTCGGTCTTCAGCAGGTAGAAGTTCTGGATCGGGTGGTGGTTGACGTTGAAAGTGAACGGCCCGCGCAGCGACTTGAAGTCCGCCTTCTCCATCGCCTTCACCATGCCGTCGACGTCCTTCAGGTTGCCCTTCACCGCCCTGACCGCGGAATCGATCAGCATGATGCCGTCGTAGCTCTGCGCGCCGTAGAACACCGGCAGCTTGCCGTACTTCTTCTTGTAGTCGGCGACGAATTTCTGCGTCGGCGCGTTCTTCAGGTCCGGGCTCCAGTAGCGCGTCTCGTAGATGCCGACCGCCGCATCCTTCACCGCCGGGATCGAGATCTCGTCGACCGTGTAGACCGTGTAGAGCGGCAGCTGGCCGCGCAGGCCGGCCTGGTCGTACTGCTTGAGGAACTGGATGCCCATGCCGCCCGGGTAGAAGGCGAACACGGCCTTCGGGCTCTTCGCGCGCAGTGCGCTGATCTCGGCCTGGTAGTCCTGCTGGCCCGGCTTGGTGTAGACCTCGTCGACGATGCGGCCCTTGTAGTAGCGCTTCAGGCCCGCGACCATGTCCTTGCCGGCCTGGTAGTTGGGCGCCATCACGTAGAGGTCGTTCACGCCGCTGTCGGTGAGGAACTTGCCCATCGCCTCGGGCGTCTGGTCGTTGTTCCACGAGGTGGAGAAGTAGAGGCGGTTGCAGTCCTTGCCGGCGAGCGGGGATGCGCCCGCGTTGGTGCCCACCATGATCTTGTTCGCGCCAGTCACCACCGGCACGACCGCCATCATCACGTTCGACCAGATGATGCCGGCGACGAAGTCGACCTGGTTCTTCTTCAGCATCTCCTCGGCGACCTGCACGCCGACGTCGGTCTTGAACTGGTCATCGCCGTAGAACATTTCCACCGGCAGGCCGCCCACCTTGCCGCCGAGGTGCTCGATCGCGAGCTCGACCGACTCCTTCATGTACTGGCCCATCACGCCCTGCGGGCCCGAGAACGTGCTGATGAAGCCGATCTTGACTTTCTGCTGCGCCGAAACCGGCGCCGAGAACGCGAATACTGCCGTAGCTACCGCGGCAACGATGGTACGAATTGTTCTATTCACTTGATCTCCTCCTCCTGTCAGGCCAGTCTAGCAGCTATGACAGAGTCTTGGTGCGCTGCTGCGCTATGAAGGGCAGCGCGCGCACCGTGGCGCGAATGGTGCACGCGGGCTCATCCGAGAATCCGCCCCAGCGCACCTGCACTTTATCGCCGGGCTGGATGCGCTTATCCAGCCGCGCCAGCGAGATCATGCGGCGCAGCGTCGGGCTGTAGGCGTAGCCCGAAGCCCAGCCGCCTTCCAGCACTCTCATGAAGAACACCCGGAACTGGCCTGCCGGCAGATCGGGGGGAGGGGCGGAGGGCGCATCGCGAAACTGCGCGGCGTAGAGCTCGGCCATGTCTTCGCTCGACCACTCCAGGCCCATCAGCCGGTACTTGGGAGCCTGCAGCGCCGATTTCCCCAGGAAGTCCTTTTCCGGATTTATTTTGTATTGCCATCCCAGCTCCTCGGGTGTGCAGAGATGATCCGCGACTTGCCAGTCGGCGGCGTCCAGCTCCTCGACCGACATCCAATAGCGCATCATCTTCTTCAGCTGCTCGGGTGTGCCGCGGTCGGGGAGATAGTCGCGGATCACGGTGGCGATGCCGGTCTCGGTATGGCCGATCATCTGCGCCTTGAAGCCGAGCTCGCGCAGGCCGAAGTCGCGGCCGACCTCGCGCAGCTTTCGCCACAGCTCGTGCGCGCGGCCGGTGTCGGTACGCATCATGAACTCGTAGCCGACCTCGCCGGTGACGCCCTGCCTTGCAACGATGGTTTTCGTTTTTTCGAATTCAATGCTTCTGAAGCGTGAAAACTTCAAATCCTTCCAGCTTTCGCCGGTGAGAGCTTCCAGGATCTCGGTGGAACGGGGACCCTGCAGCGCGTAGCAGGTGTAGTCCGGCGTCACATCCTCGAGCTCGACCTGGAAATCCTTTTTCTGGCGAAGGAAGTCCAGCCAGCGATAGCTCGCCGATTGCGTGAAGAGGTATTCGTCCTCGCCGACCTTGAGGGTGAGCCCCTCGATCGCGACCTTGCCTTGCTCGCTCAGCATCGGCGTATGGACGATCTGGCCGACCTGCTGCCGCGAGAGATCCCTGATGGTGGCGTAGTCCATCAGCCGCGCCGCATCCTTGCCGCGCACGCGGGTCTTGTTGAGCCAGCTCCAGTCGCCGAGCACCGCCGCCTGGCGCAGCGCGAGGGACTCCTTCCACCAGCGCGAGTACTCGTAGCCGATCAGGAAGCCCGAGTTGATGTGGCCCCAGATCTGGCTGGCGTTGGTCTCGGCCTGCGCCGGCGCGGCGGGCGAGCCGAAGTAGGGCCGCTCGGCGAATGCCAGCTTGCCAAGCTGCTGCGCCTTCTCGTACTGTTCGCGCAAAGGATTTTTCATGACGCGCAGCATAGTCGATTACCTCGCGGAAAACGCGCGGCGCACCCCCGACGCGACCCTCGTGTATTTCAAGGAAAGAAAAATCTCTTTCCGCGAAATGGAAGACGCCAGCGCTCGTTGCCGGGGAGCCCTTGCAGCGCTCGGGATCCAGCCCGGCGATCGCGTCGCGCTGGTGATGAGCGACGGCCCGGAAATGATGATCGCGATGCTCGGCGTGATGGGCATGGGCGCCATCGTCGTGCCGTGCAGCACGATGCTGAAGCCCGCCGAGATCGAGTACATGCTGAAGGACAGCGGCGCGAAGCTGGTCATCGTCACGCCCGAGCACCTGGAGAACGCGAAGGCGGCGCACGCGCCGAAAATCGTCCACGACCTGAACCAGCTCCTGGAGAAATCCAAGCCGGCGCCGCTGGGCAATTTCACCGCCGAGACGCCTTGCCTGATCCTCTACACCTCGGGAAGCACCGGCTCGCCGAAGGGCGCGGTGCACCTGCACGACCATCTGCCGGAAACGATCGAACGGGTGGCGAAGGTCGTCTACAAGCTCGGCCCCGACGACCGCATCTTCTCCTCGTCGCGCCTGTTCTTCGCCTATGGCCTCGGCAACAGCTTTTCCTTCCCCATCGGCTCGGGCTGCCCGGTCGTGCTGTGCAGCGAGCGGCCGACGCCGCAGCTCATCGCCGAGATCCTGAAACGCGACCGGCCGACGATCTTCTTCGCGGTGCCGGCGGTGTTCCGCGCCCTGATCGAGTACGCGAAGCAGGGCAACAAGCTCGATACCAGCGCTCTCAGATTTTGCGTCTCGGCGGGCGAGGTGCTGCCGGTCGCGACCTGGAACGAATGGAAGGAAATGAGCGGCGTCGAGATCATCGAGACCATCGGCACCACCGAGCTGCTGCACGCCTTCATCCACAACTTCCCGGATCGCAACCGCCCTGGCAGCTCGGGGGTAAGGCTCGAAGGCTACGAGGTGCAGATTCGCGATGAAAGCGGAAAACCTGTCGAGGGCGCGGGGCGCGGCACGCTGCACGTCAAGGGCCGCAGCGCCATCCCGTACTACCTCAACAAGCCCGAGAAGAGTGCCGAGCTGATTCAGGACGGCTGGGTGAAGACCGGCGACATCTACCGGCGCGACGAGGAAGGCTTCTACTGGTTCGAGGGCCGCGCCGATGATCTCTTCAAGTGCTCGGGAATGTGGGTCTCACCCGGCGAGGTCGAGGACGCGGTGACCGCGCACCCTGCGGTGCTCGAAGCGGCGGTGGTCGCGGAAGCGGACGACAAAGGCGCCACCATCGCCGCCGCGTACGTCGCATTGCGTCCGGGGCAGAAGGCGGGCGACACGCTGTCGAAGGAGATCATGGACCTCGCGGCAACCAAGCTGCCGCGCTTCAAGCGGCCGCAGCGTGTCCACTTCATGGACGCGCTGCCGCGCACCGCGACCGGCAAGGTTCAGCGCTTCAAGCTGCGGCAGCGATCCAGCCCGGCGTCCTGACGATTTCCTGCAGGGCCGCTTCGTCCTCGGCGGTCGGCAGGTTCTCCTTCGGTCCCTTGGGGTCGGGGAGCTCGAGCCGGGGATCGATCAGGCGCAGCAGCTTGCGCACCTCCTCGATGAAGGCTTCCCGTGCCCGCTCGTTCGCCCGCTGGGGCTCGATGCCCGGTACCCAGGGCGCTTTCAGTCCCCAGTCGTGGATCCTCGCCGCGCGTCGCGACTCGGCGCCGCCGAACGCCTCGTAGCAGATCCACATCATGCGGTTCAGGTAGCGCTGGTGCAGCTCGACCGGTACGCGGCCGGCGGCGGCGATGCGCTTCAGGCCCTGGTGGCCGATGACCAGGTGGAAGCCTTCTTCCTTGAGCATCGGCGCGATGCTGCGCGCGAACGGCGCGAAGGCGCAGCCGCCGAACATCGTCAGCTGGTATTTGCCGACGCGGTCGCCCCAGTTGTGCCAGGAAAAAACGTCGACCCAGTTGAGCTTGATGTTGAACATCTCGAGCTGCGCCTCGCCGCGCGTGGCGCGGCGCTCGAGCAGCTCGCGCGCGGCAGTGCGGCCTTCCTCGCCGAAATGGGTGACCAGCAGATAGGCCATCTGCCAGCCGTGGCGCGTCTCCTCGGTCATGTGGCGCTCGAGCCGGCGCCGGTCGTGCTCGGTCGGCGCGCTGTCGTAGAGCTCGCGCGCCTGCTCGACCGCGCGCACCTCGGAGTCGGCCTGCGAGACGATGAGCTTGAGGAGCTCGTCCCTTATTTCCTGCGAGGGAACCTCGGCGAGGCTTTCCCAGCGGCGCTCGCCGGCGTAGCGGCCGAAGGCGATCTCGGGCTCGACCCGGTCGGCGAACTTGGTGCAGAGCTCGACCTCCGGATCGGGGATGACACGGATGTCGCGGTGCCAGGCCCGCGACTGATCGACCCAGTCGTCGAAGACGCTCATGACGCCTCCGATTCTAAGGCTCAGTCGGCGAGAACGATCCCCGTTTTGACGATGACTTCCCCTAGCCGCTGCCGCTCCTTCGCCATGAAGGCCTCGAACGCAGCCGCCGAATCGCCCGCCGGGACGGCGCCGGTCTTGAGCACCTGCTGCTTCACCTCCTGGAGATGCATCGCCTTGACGATCTCGTCGTTCAGCCGCTTCAGGACCGCCGGCGGAGTGCCGGCGGGCGCGACGATGCCCCACGACTGCGAGATCTCGTAGCCGGGCACGGCCTCTGCGATCGTCGGCAGGTCGGGCAGGCTGGGGTTGCGCTCGGCTCCGGTCGTCGCGAGCGCACGGACGCGCCCGGCGTTCATGTGCGCGCCGGCGGCGATGGGCGAGGTGATGATGAGCTGGGCGTTGCCGGCGATCACGTCGAGCAAGCCCGGCGCCGCGCCTTTGTAGGGGACATGCGTCAGCTTGATGTCGGCGAGGAGGTTCAGCATCTCGCCGGCGAGGTGCGCCGGCGTTCCGATCCCCGCCGACGCATAGTTGAGGACCCCCGGCTTGCTCTTCGCCAGCTGCACGAGCTCGGTGACCGATCGCACCGGCAGCGACGCGTTGACCACCAGCACGTTGGACGCCGTGGCGACGCGCGAGACCGGCGCGAAATCCCGGACGGGGTCGTAGGGGAGATTCTTCTTGAGGTTGGGCAGGATGGCGTAGATCGCGGTCGTGGTCAGCAGCAGCGAGTAGCCGTCGGCGGGAGAGCGGGCCGCGATGTCGGCGCCGAGCGCACCTCCGGCGCCGGGGCGGTTGTCGACCAGGACCTGCTGGCCGAGGCTCTCGGAGAGCTTCTGCCCGAGGATGCGAGCAAGCTGATCCGGCGCGCCGCCCGCCGCGTCCGCGACGATCAGGCGGACGGGTTTCGCGGGATAGTTCTGCGCGCCGGCACCGACGCTCATGGCCAGCAATGCGAGCAGCAGAAGCGGTTTCATGAATCTCCTCCTCAGTTGATGTCCGGCGCCTGTCCCGGCGCCGGCGTGTAGTTCAGGTCGCCGCGCGCCAAGGCGGCCTCCCGGCCGCCGTGACGCGCGAGCGTCTCCGCCTGGCGGCGCTTCGCGCGCGCGTCCACTTCGTCGGGATCGCAGAACCGGCGCAGCTCGGCCTCGAGCGCCGCGATCGTGGCGCGATGCGCCGGATCGTCGCCAAGATCCACCAGTTCCTCGGGATCGGCTTCGAGATCGAAGAGCTGGGGGCGATAGCGCGCGCAATGGACGTATTTCCAGCGTCCCTTGCGCAGCATGGTGATGCCGGCGGTCGAGCCGATCGCGTGGTACTCGCTGATCACGGCGCGCTCCGCATCCCGCGCCACCGTGAGCGCGAGCGGCGAGACCCCGTGATAGGCGCCGGCCGGCGCCGGACAGCCGGAGGATTCGAGAAAGAAGGGGAAGAGGTCGACATGGCTGACGGGGACCGTGCACGTCGTGCCGGCGGCGACGTCCGGGCCGGCGATCATCAGGGGCGTGCCGGCGGACTCCTCGTACATGGTCGACTTTCCCCACAGGCCGCGCGCGCCGACGTTGTCGCCGTGGTCGCTGGTATAGACGACGCGCGTATCGCCGGCGAGCCCTGCATCCTCGAGGGCGCGCAGCACCTTGCCGATGTTGTCGTCCATGAAGCTGACCAGGCCGAGGTAGCCGGCGAGGGCCCGGCGCACCTTGTCGTGGTCGCCGCCGAAGCCGAGGTCGTAGCCGACGCACGCGGCGTAGTCGCGCAGGTAAGGGTGATCGGGACGCTCCTGCCCGAGATACTGCTTGGGCAGCGGCATCCGCTCGAGCGGGTAGAGGTCGTAGAACTCGGGCGGCGCGATGAGCGGAAAGTGCGGGCAGACGAACGACACGAATAGCGCCCATGGGCGTTCGCGGCGCTGGCGTCCTTCCTCCCGCAGCCAGCTCTGCGCGCGCGCCGCGATGTCGCGGTCGTACCGCGTGTACGGCGACTCGCCCGGACCCGCGAGCTTGGCGAGCTTGTCGTAGCCGCCGCGCAGCGGGATGTCCGTGCGGACCAGTCCCTTCAGATCGCCGATGCCGTCGAGCACGTGCATCGCCAGGAGTTCCTGCGAGAAGCCGTGGTCGTCGCCGGGCAGCCCGCGGAAGTGCAGTTTGCCGATCGAGACCACCTGGTGCCCTCGCGCGCGCAGCAGGTGATGCCAGCTCGGAACCGCCCCTTCGTACGGATCGGCGTTATCCCAGTAGCCGACCTGGTGCTGATACTTCCCGGTTGCGAAGCCGGCGCGCGAGGGCACGCAGATCGGCGAGGTGACGTAGGTGCTCGTGAAGCGCGTGCCGCGCGCCGCGAGCCGGTCGAGGTGCGGTGTGCGCGCGAGCCGGTGTCCGGCGACGCCGAGCGCGCGCGGGTTGTGCTCGTCGGACATGAGCACCAGGAGATTCTTCGGCGCGAGCGGCATGCGGGCCACAGTAGTTGTCATGACACCATCCTGTCAAGCCGCGGCGCCTCCCTATAATGGCCGGGTGAAGCGCGACGACCCCCGCCTGCTGAATGCCCTGCTGTCGCATCGCGTGCTGGTGCTGTCCAACACGCTGGCGCTCGCCGCCGCGCGTCACTATCCGCGCCGCTTCGGCGTGCGGCTCGCGGAGTGGCGCGTCATCGACGCGCTGCATGCCGGTGGCGAGATCAGCGCCAACGAGATCAGCCGCTGGCTGCGCACCGACAAGGCCTGGGTCGGGCGCTCCGTCGAGCGCCTGATCGCCGGCGGCCACGTTCGGCGCAGGCCGGACCCGGAGCATGGCCGGCGCATCCTGCTCAGCCTGACCGCCAAAGGCGAGCGCGCGTACGCCGCCATCGCGGCCGCAGCGCGGCGCCGGCACGGAAACCTGCTCGAGGCTCTTTCCGCCGCCGAGCGAGACGTGCTCGAGCGCGCGCTCGCCAAGCTGCAGGCGCGCGCGAGCGCGATGCTCGCCGCGCCGGACCTCGGCTTCCGCAAAGGCGGGCGATAGTGCTGAAACTGACGGCAGTCACTCAGCGCTTCGGCAATCGCACCGTCCTCAACCAGGTCTCGCTCGAGGTCGCCGCGGGCGAGTACGTCGCCGTGGTCGGCGATTCTGGCATCGGCAAGTCC
>LSTF01000032.1 GCA_001644455.1 Betaproteobacteria bacterium SCGC AG-212-J23 | reverse complement strand
ATCCGTCGCGGATTCGCGGCCTGCCGCGCTACGGGCACCTGGCGATCCATCCCTATCCCGTCGAGCTGGAGGGCGAGCTCGCGCTAGCCGATGGCGCCCGCACCCGGGTGCGCCCCATCCGCCCCGAGGACGCGGCTTTCGAGCTGCGCTTCTTCAACGGGCTGTCCGCCCGGTCGCGCCAGCAGCGATTCATGCAGCACCTGCCGCAGCTGCCGCCGCGAATGCTGGCCCGCTTCACCCAGCTCGACTATGACCGGGAGCTCGCTCTGGTGGCATTGCATCCCGGGACCGGGGAGTTCATCTGCGTCGGGCGGTATGCGCCGAATGCCGACGGCACGACTGCCGAGTTCGCTCTCACGGTGGCCGACGCGTGGCAAGGCAAGGGCCTCGGCCGCAAACTGCTCGAGAGACTTTGCACGGCGGCCCGCGCCGCCGGCTATGCGGCGCTCTACGGGCACATCCTCGGCGCGAACCGAGAGATGCTCGATCTTGCCGCCCGGCTGGGCTTCGTCGAGGAATCGCGCCGCGACGGCGAGGTCACCGTGAAACGACCGCTGCAGTCCTAGCTAGCGCCGCTCGCGGCTGAGGCTGTAGTACGTCCCGGCGAAGATCACCGTCGCACCGACGATCACCAGAGGATCGAAAGGCTCGTTGTAGAAGAGCGCGCCGACCACCGCGATCAGCGGCAGGCGGATGAAGTCGATCGGCACTGCCACGGTCGCGTCGACCAGCTTCATCGAGCGCGTCATGCAGTAGTGGGCGAAAAAGGCGCCGCAGCCCACGCCGATGATCCACGGAAGGTCGGCCGCGGGGGGCATTACCCACTGTGGAATCGCCAGCGCCAGCGAGATCGGCGCCTGGATCACCGACATCCAGAACAGGATCGCCAGCGCCGAGTCGGTCGACGAGAGGCGCTTGGTGAAGACGAACGAGGAGGCGTAGCAGAGCGAGCCGACGAGCATCGCGAATGCCGCCGGGTGGAAGGTTCCCATGCCGGGGCGCAGGATGATCAACACGCCGGTGAGGCCGAGTACCAGCTGGACGATGCGGGGCGGGGTGATCCGCTCGTGCAGGAAGAGCGCGGCGAGGATCGCCGTCCAGACCGGCATGGTGAACTCGATGGCGAACACGGTGGCGAGGGTGAGCGCGCCGATGGAGTAGACCCAGAGGATCTGGCCGAGCAGGTGGATCAGGTTGCGGCCGAAGTGCGCGCCGATGCGGCGCGTGCGAAGCGTGGCGAGGCCGGTGCGCGTCACCATGGCGCTCGCGAGCGCGAGCATCACCAGGCTGCGCAGGAAGACGATCT
The DNA here is from genome assembly GCA_001644455.1 of Betaproteobacteria bacterium SCGC AG-212-J23. Classification (GTDB taxonomy): domain Bacteria; phylum Pseudomonadota; class Gammaproteobacteria; order Burkholderiales; family SG8-39; genus SCGC-AG-212-J23. The sequence continues at coordinate 37,600 of LSTF01000032.1, read as the reverse complement.
CGAAGGAGCCCATGTGCCGCTGCAGCTGGCGCACCGCGATCGCCATCGCGGCGAACGAGAGCACCGCGCCGAGCATCCAGAACACGCCGCGCAAGTGGGAAGGATTCAATGCTATCTTCGGCGACCGATGAGCGACGAGGTCTATCGCCGGCAGGTCGCGCGGTTATTCGAGAAGTCCGGGTTTTACCGTGAAAAGCTCTCGCGTGCCGGTTTCGTTTCGCCGGCCGACGTCGGCGGCCTCGCCGACATCGCGAGGCTGCCCTTCACCGAGAAGGACGAGCTGCGGCAGAGCCAGGCCGCGCACCCGCCGCTCGGCGCGCACGCCGCCGTCGACATCGCCGAGGTGGCGCGCATCTACTCCACCAGCGGCACGAGCGGGACGCCGCTCTACATTCCGCTGACGAAGGCCGACGTCGAGGAGTGGCGAGAGATCGGCCGCAAGACCTACGGCCGCAACGGCATCAAGGCCGGCGAGCGCGTGGTCACCACCTTCGGCGCCGGGCCGTTCGTCGCTGGCGCGTCGCTCGCCGCGTTCGAGGCGATCGGCTGCACCCACATCCCGACCGGCGTCGGCAACACCGACAAGGTGCTCGCCGCCCTCGAGCAGCTCAAGCCGCAGGCGCTCGCCTGCACCCCGTCGTACGCGCTGTACCTTTCGGAAAAAATCTCCTCCAAGACCTCGATCGAGAGAATCATCGTCGGCGGCGAGCCCGGCGGCGGCGAGGAGAGCTTCCGCCGCAAGCTCGAGCGGGCCTGGCAGGCCAAGGTGTACGAGATCATGGGCATCGGCGACGTCGCCGCTTCGCTCTGGGGCGAGTGCCCGGCGCAGGCGGGGATGCATTTCTCCGCCGATGGCGTGATCCACGTCGAGCTGATCGTTCCGGAGACCGGCCAGCCGGTGGCGATGAAGGACGGCGCGAAGGGCGAGCTCGTGTACACGCATCTGCGGCGCGAAGCCGCGCCGATGCTGCGCTTCCGGAGCCGAGATCACGTGCAGGTCTGGGTTTCAGAATGTTCTTGCAAAAGAAAAACATTGAGAGTGAAGTGCATCGGCCGCACCGACGACATGCTGATCGTGCGCGGCGTCAACGTCTTCCCGGCCGCGGTGCGCGACGTGGTGTCGCGCTTCCAGCCGCGCGTCACGGGGGCGATCCTGATCCGGCCGAAGAGCAGGGGCGTGAAGCAGGAGCCGCCGCTGCCGGTGTGCATCGAGGGCGAGGACGATCCCGCCCTGGCCGAGAAGATCGGCGCGGAACTGCGAAACGCCCTGACCTTTACGCCCGAAGTCCGCCTCGTGCCGCCACAATCGCTACCGCGGTCGGACTACAAATCGAAGCTCGTCGACTTCTCGGAGGCCAAGTGACGAAGTTCCTGCTCTCGCTCCTGCTCGTTCCGCTGTCTGCAATTGCGCAGCAATACCCCTCGAAACCCATTCGCGTGGTGGTGCCTTATACCGCGGGCGGCCCGGCCGACCTGCTGGTGCGCGGGCTGGGGCAGAAGCTGAACGAGGTGTGGGGACAGCAGGTGGTGGTCGAGAACAAGCCCGGCGCCAACGAGATCATCGCCGCGCAGGACATCGCCAAGTCGCCTGCCGACGGCTACAACTACCTGTTGGCGTCGGACGCGGTGTTTTCGCTGAACCAGTATCTGTACTCGAAGCTTCCCTACGATCCGGCGAAGGACTTCGCGCCGGTCGGCCGCGTCGTCACCGCCAACCTGATGCTGGTCGTGCGGCCCGGGCTACCGGCGGCGAGCGTCAAGGAGCTGGTCGACTATGCGAAGAAGAACCCCGGCAAGCTGAACTACGGCTCGGTCGGCGCCGGCGGCGTCAATCATCTCGCTTTCGCCTGGTTCAACACGCTGAACGGGCTCGAGATGCAGCACGTTCCCTACAAGGGCCTGGTGCAGGGCCTGCAGGACGTCATGACCGATCGCCTCGACGCGATGTTCGCCGTGATCGGCGGCGCGGCGCCGCTCCTCAAGGCCGGCAAGATGAAGGGGCTGGCGGTGTCCGGCCAGTCGCGCAACGCGCTCATTCCCGACGTGCCGACCTTCACCGAGGCAGGCCTGGCGAATTTCGACGCGTCGTTCTACTTCGCGCTCGCCGCGCCGGCGGGCACGCCGCGCGGCCTGCTGGAGAAGTTCGCGGCCGAGTCCGGGAAGATCGTCACCAGCCCGGAGTTCAAGGAGAAGTACCTGGCGAACCTCGGCTTCGAGGCGGTGCGCGACACGCCGCAGGATTTCGCCGCCTTCCTGGTGAAGGACCGCGAGCTCGCGGCGAAGAAGGTCAAGGCCTCGGGCGCGAAGCTCGACTAGGGGACGCCATGCTGAAGCTCGACATCTTTCCGCACATCTTCCCGAAGGCGTTCTTCGAGCGCATGAAGGCGATCGCCGAGAAGAACCCGGCGCTCGGCTCGCAGCTCAAGCGCTGGCTGCACATTCCCGTTCTCTGGGACCTCGACAAGCGCATCCAGATGATGAAGCGCTTCCCGGAGTACAAGCAGATCCTCACCTTGTCGCTGCCCGCCATCGAATTTCTCGGCACGCCGGAGGAGACCCCGGCGCTGGCGCGGCTGGCGAACGACGGCATGTTCGAGATCGTGCAGGAGCACAACGATCTGTTCCCGGCGTTCGTCGCCTCGCTGCCGCTCAACAACGTCGAGGCATCGCTGAAGGAGATGGATCGCGCGATCGGCAAGCTGGGCGCGAAGGGCATCCAGATCTTCACCAACATGAACGGCCGGCCGATGGACGACCCGGAGTTCTTCCCGATCTTCGAGAGGATGGCGAACCACTACCAGCTGCCGATCTGGGTGCATCCGACCCGCACCGCGAAGTTCAAGGACTATCCGGGCGAAGAGAAATCGAAGTACGAGATGTGGTGGCTGTTCGGCTGGCCCTACGAGACGAGCGTCTTCATGGGGCGGATGGTGTTCTCCGGCATGTTCGACAAACTGCCCAAGCTGAAGATCATCACCCACCACCTCGGCGCGATGGTGCCGTTCCTGTCGCATCGCGTCGGCTACGGCATGGACCAGTTCGGCGCGCGCACCTCGGACGAGGACTACGAGGGCCTGCGCAAGCGGATGAAGAAGCGCCCGGTCGACTACTTCAAGATGTTCTACAACGACACGTCGATCAACGGCTGGGCGAGCGGCATCCGCACGGGACTCGATTTCTTCGGCTCGAAGCGGGTCCTGTTCGGCACCGATTGCCCGTTCGACCCGCAGGGCGGCCCGCTCTTCATCAGGGAAACCATCAAGGCGATCGACAGCCTGAAGCTGCCGAAGGACGACCTGCGGCGCGTCTATTTCGGCAACGCGATGGGCATGCTGAAGCTCAGGCTGCCGGCGGCGAAGCCGCGAGCAGCTGCCGCTCGAAAAGCGCGCGGATAGCGCGGTTGCTCGCGTCGTCCTCCGGGTAGTCGAGCAGGTCGATCACCGCGCACACGCCCTCGGCCTCGCAGGCGGTGCGAAAGGCTTTCATCGTCGAATGCCCGAGCGCGCCGGGGAACGGCCGGCCGCGCACGCAGACGATGCGCAGCCCCGGGTCGGCGTGGCGCAGCTCGCGGACGATGTCGAAGGTATGGGATTCATCGAAGTGGCTGCCGACGACGGCGAGATCGAAGCGGCCGGTGCACAGCGCGGCACGCACCTCGACCTCGGTCCGGGCCCAGGCGAACTCGTAGCCGGCGAGACAGGCAAGGACCCTGCCTCGCGTCTGGGCCGAGACCGCCAAGAGGACACGACCTTGCGTGGCGGACATGGCTTGCTGGCCGGTTGGACCGTCCCCGGCCCGGGAAATTCCCAGGCTCAGCCTGAAGCGACCAACTGCAGTCCGCTTCCGTCCCGCTTGAGCTGCTTGTTTTTGGGGAGCTTCAGGTAGCGCGGTGCTTCGTCGGCGCTCAAGCCGTACGTAAAGCTCATGGTGCCGCGGGTGAGCGTGCCCGTGCCGTAGCCCCTGCGCAGGGTAAGGCGCTTGAACTGGAAGGTTGCGCTGTTGCCATTGCTGCAGCTCAACTGACCCTTGCCGCCTGCCTCGGCGCTGGAGGTGAATTTCCCGGTGCAGGTGAGCGTAGGGGTCTTTTGCGAATGAATGGCGAGGGTCCCGGAGCCGTCGAGATGGCCTTCGGCCTCGCCGACGAAGAGCTCGCCCGCCAGGATGGCGAAGACGTCTCCCTTCGCCGAGAGCAGATCCGCTCTGGCCGGGCCCGTCAGGCTGCCGGTCGTGATACACGCTGCCAGGATGGCCGACAGGCGGTTCATTTGTGGATCGGGTCGCGCTTGTGCTCGCGGGCCAGCCACTCGAGAAGCTGCTTGCGGCCGGCCTTGCCCGCGATCCAGTCCATGACGTTGCTCCTGAATTGCTTCCACCAGCTCATGGCGATTGCGTCTATTTGAGCCGCATGTCGTTCTTCACCGACTTCACGCCCGCGATCGATTCGGCGACCTTGCTGGCGGTGCTGATGTCGGTGTTCGAGTTGGCGAAGCCGCTCAGTTGCACCACCGACTTGTAGGTCTCGACGTTGATCTGCAGCACCTTGAGCGTCGGTTCGTTGAAGATCGCCGTCTTCACCTTCGTCGTGATCGCGCTGTCGTCGATGTATTGGCCGGTGCTCGACTGCGACGGGGTGGAGCTGCAGCCGGCGGCGAGCAGTACCGAAGCCGCGATGAGCACTGCGCAAAACTGTTTTGCTGAAAACATGATTGATTTCCCAGGTGGTGGTTTGACTAGTGGTCGTTCAGTCGTGCTTGAAACCGAGCAGCAGGACGCCAAATGCGATGGCGGCCGCGCTGGCGATGATCGGGACGTAGACGGGTTCCTTCTCTTTCAGCCGCGTCGCGATCAGGGCCAGGTTCGCCCGGTGGACATTGCTCGCGTCGGTGAACCCGTCGGAGATCAGCCCGAGCACGCCTGCCGCGATCAGGACGATGCCAATGCCTTTTGCGATGATCACCGGTGCAGTGTCGGCGCTTGCGCGGCGGCACTCTACCCGGTGGGATACATAGCCGGCGCCTTCAGCCGCTATGTATGCTGGCCGACAGAGCGGATACCATGAATCCTTCATGACTTCGCCCAAGGACAACCGGCTGCTGGCAGTCCTGCCCGACGCGACCTATGGCGCGATGCTGCCGTTCCTGGAGCCGCTGCAAATGAAGCTCGGGCTCTCGCTGTACGAATCCGGCGGCGAGCAGAGCTACGTCTACTTCCCGACCACCGCCATCGTCTCGCTCCTGTACGTGCTGGCCGACGGCGCTTCGGCCGAGATCGCCGTGACCGGCAACGAGGGGCTGGTGGGCATTTCGCTCTTCATGGGCGGCGAGACGACGACGAGCCGCGCCGTGGTGCAGAGCGCGGGCTTCGGCTACCGCCTGAGGGCTTCGGCGCTGAAGAAGGAGTTCGAGCGCGGCGGCGAGCTGCAGCACCTGCTGCTGCGCTTCACGCAGGCGCTGATCACGCAGATGACCCAGACCGCGGTCTGCAATCGCCACCATGCGGTCGACCAGCAGCTGTGCCGCTGGCTGCTGCTGAGCCTGGACCGGCTCGCCGGCACCGATCTGGTGATGACCCAGGAGCTGATGGCCAACATGCTCGGCGTGCAGCGCGGGGGCGTGAGCGAAGCCGCCGGCAAGCTGCAGGCCGAGGGACTGATCCGCTACAACCGCGGCAAGATCAGCGTCATCGACCGCCCGCGCCTCGAGGCGCGCGTGTGCGAGTGCTACCGCGTGGTCAAGAAGGAATACGACCGCCTGCTGCCGGAAAGCTCGGCCGCTGATACCGGGTTCTAGGAGACCTTCAGGCCGACGTAGCGCTCGAGCGTCGCGGCGTCCTGCGCGAACGCCGCCGACTTCGCCCGGTGGGCGATGCTGCCGCGCTCGATGACGACCGCGTCCTCGGTGAGACCGAGAGCGACGCCGGTATGCTGCTCCACCAGGATCGTCGCCATCCCGTGCAGGTTCTCGAGCGAGCGCACCAGTTCCTCGACGATGATCGGCGCGAGGCCCTCCAGCGGCTCGTCGAGCAGCAGCAGGGAGGGGTTGGTCATCAGCGTGCGGGCGATGGCGAGCATCTGCTGCTCGCCGCCGGAGAGCTGGTTGCCCATGTTGCGCTTGCGTTCCTGCAGTCTCGGAAACAATTCATAAATTCTCTTCAGATTCCATTCGCCGGGCCGCGCGGCGACCAGCAGGTTTTCCTCGACGTCGAGCGACGGGAAGATCTCGCGCTCCTGCGCCACCCAGCCGATGCCGAGCTGCACGCGGCGGTGCGGCGCGAGGCGGGAGATGTCCTTTCCCTTCCACAGCACCTGTCCGCGGTGCAGGCGGGTGAAGCCGAGGATGGTGAGCATGAGCGTGCTCTTGCCGACGCCGTTCCGCCCGAGCACCGCGAGGCTGCCGTTCTCCTCGACGGCCAGCGATACGCCGTCGAGCACGACCGCGTCGCCGTAGCCGGCGCGAACCTCGCGCAGCTCAAGCAGCATGGCCGGCTCCCAGGTAGACCTCGCGCACGCGCTCGTCGCGCGCGATCTCCTGCGGCGCGCCCTCGACGAGGATGCGGCCGCCGACCATGACGAGAATTCGCGTGGCAAAGCGGAACACCACCTCCATGTCGTGCTCGATGAACAGCACCGTCAGCTCGCTGGACAGGCCCTCGACCGCGGCGAACAGCTCCGCGCTCTCGCCCTTCGGCACGCCCGCCGCCGGCTCGTCCAGAAGGAGAACGCGGGGGCGCGTCGCGAGGGCAAGCGCGATCTCGAGGAGGCGTTGCTGCCCGTAGGCCAACTCGCGGGTTTCCTTGTCGAGGTGCCTTTGAAGATTCAAAGAAGTCAAAATCGCGGCGGCTTCGTCGCTCGCCGCCGAGAACGCCGACAGGGCGCGCCACCAGTTGTGCGCGTGGCCGTCGCGCTCGAGCACCGCGAGCGTCACCGACTCGAGCGCGCTGAGGTGCGGGAAGAGGGTGTTGATCTGGAAGGTGCGCACCAGGCCGCGCTTCACGCGCTGGTAGGGCTGCAGCGCGGTCACGTTCTCGTCGCCCAGCAGGATCTCGCCCGAGTCGGGCGCCACCATGCCGGTGATGAGGTTGATGAGCGTGGTCTTGCCGGCGCCGTTCGGGCCGATCAGCGCGTAGCGCACGCCCTTCGGCAGCGCGAGGCTGATGTTCTCGGCGACGACAAGCGAGCCGAATCGCTTGTTCAGTTTTTCGGTTTTAAGAATTTTGAAAAACCCCCAAGAATGCCGTTCGGCAAGAACATCACCACCGCCACCAGCAGCAGGCCGATCCAGAAGTACCAGTATTGCGGGTTGATGCCGGAGAACTGGTCGCGCGCCACCATGTAGACGATGGCGCCGATCAGCCCGCCGTAGAGGCGGCCGGCGCCGCCGAGGATGAGGATCACCAGCACGTCGGCCGAGCGGCCGAAGGACAGCGTTTCGAGCGACACGGTGGAGGTCGTTTGCGTCAGCGCCGCGCCGGCGAGGCCGGCCACCACCGCGGCCATGGTGTAGGCCTTGCGCAGGTGCGACAGGCTCGGCGCGCCGATCGCCGGCATGCGCGTCGCGTTCTCGCGGATTCCTCTCAGTGCAAGGCCGAACGGGGAGCGAATGATTCTTCTACAGATCAGAAAACAGAAAAATAAGAGTCCTAGCGAGTAGGCGTACGCGGTCCTGCCGAACATGTCGAACTTGAAGCCGAGCACGCCCGGCACGCGGAAGCCCTGCAGCCCGTCGGCGCCGCCGGTGAGGTCGTGGGCGCTGTTGGCCGCCTCGGCGATCAGCAGGCCGAAGCCCATGGTCAGCATGATCAGCGCGAGGTGGCGGAAGCGGACCACGATGTGGCTCAGCGCATAGCCGAGCAGGCCGGTGAGGACGCCGGCGATCAGCAATCCGGAGATCGGCTCGGTCCAGTAGTGCTTGGCGATCAGCCCGGCAACGTAGGCGCCGACGCCGAAGAACGCCGCATGGCCGAGGGAGACGATGCCGGCGTAGCCGAGAATGAGGTCGAGCGAGAGCGCGAACAGCGCCGTGATGGCGATCTGGCTCGCGAGCGACAGATAGTTCGGCGTCAGCACGAACGGCAGCAGCGTGCAGAGCCAGAAGACGACTTCGAGGCGCCTAGCGTTTGCCAAACAGGCCTAGCGGTCGCCACATCAGGAGCGCGACCATCACCAGATAGATGAGGAAGGCGCCGAGCCACGGGAAGTAGTACTTGCCCGCCGTGTCGGTTATGCCGAGCACGATCGCCGCGACGAGCGAGCCGCGAATCGAGCCGAGGCCGCCGACGGCCACCACGATCAGGACGTAGACCAGGATGACGCTCAGCGGCAGCGTCGACTCCAGGCCGATCACCTCGATGGCGAGCGCGCCGCCCAGGCCGGCGAGCCCGCCGCCGAGCGCGAACGTGAACAGGAACGCGCGGTCGACGTCGATCCCCAGGCCGCGCGCCATGCGCTGGTTGTCGACCGCGGCGCGCACGCGCGCGCCGAAGCGGGTGTATTCCAGGCTGTAGACGAGGAGCGCGGTGATCGCGAGGCCGACCGCGGTGAGGAACAGCCGGTAGATGCCGAAGCTCCGGCCCATCAGCTCGACCGAGCCCAGGAGGTAGGCGGGCGGCCGCGCGGATTGCGGCTCGGTGGTGTAGAACCAGGCGAAGGTGGCGATCGACATGAAGGCGATGCCGATCGTCACCAGGCACTGGTCGAGGTCGCTCGCCCGGTACAGCCGGCGGAAGAGGAGCCTTTCCAGGACCACGGAAAGCAGGGCGCCGGCGACGAAAGCGATGGGCAGCGCGGCGAGGAACGGCCAGCCGAGGCGATTCACCACGGTCACGGTGCAGTAGCCGCCGACCGCGGCAAAGGTGCAGTGCGCGAGGTTGACGAAGTTCATCATCCCCAGCGTCACCGACAGCCCCACCGACAGCAGGAACAACAGCATCCCGTAGGCGAACCCGTCGAAGAGCACGCCTACGGCCGACGAAAACATGCGGGTTACGTCGGTCTTGCTACTTCTTCGCTGCGGCCTGCTTCCTCCGCTCGCCGGCCGGATCCTTGACCATGGGGATGGTCTCGAACGGCACGTTGACCAGCTCGCCGCCGACTTTCTGCACGCGGCGGATGTAGACGTTCTGCACCACGTCGCGCGTCTCGGGGTCGATCATCATCGGCCCGCGCGGGCTCTCCCACTTCAGGCCCTTGGCGGCGCCGATCAGCGCCTCGGCGTCGGTGTTGCCCTTGGTCTTCTTCAGCGCTTCGTAAATGGCGTGCATGCCGTCGTAGCCGCCGATCGAGAAGAAGTCCGGGTTGCGGCCGCCGGAGACGCCCTGGTATTCCTTGACGAACTTGACGTTGAGCGGGTTCTTCGACGTGTAGTCGTAGTGCCAGGCGGTGATGATGTCGAGCGCGTTGTCGCCCATGCTCTTCAGGGCCGCCTCGGCCGTGGTCTCGCCCGAGCCGAGGACGCGGGTCTTCTTCTTGTCGATGCCGCGCTCGGCCATCGCCTTGCCGAGCGCCGCGGGCTGCGCGCCGCCCGGGATGAAGATGAAGATCGATTCCGGCCCGATGTCCTTGGCGCGCTGCACGAACGCCGAGAAGTCGGGGTTGGCGACCGGGAAGCGCACCGCGCCGACGATATTGCCGCCGGCGGCCTTGAAGGCGCTCTGGAATGCGCCCTCGGCGTCGATGCCCGGGCCGTAGTCGGTGACCATGGTGTAGGACTGCTTGAGGCCGCCCTTAGTCGCCGCCCAGGTGCCGAAGGTCTCCATCACCTGCGGCAGCGTCACCGAGGTGCGGATCATGTAGGGCGACTTGGTGATCACCACCGAAGTGGCGGCGTTCATCACCACCATGAATTTCTTCGCTTCGGCGGAGACGTCGCCCGCGGCCATCGCGTTCGGCGTCAGCACGTAGCCGGCGAGGATGTCGACGCCGTCGCGTACCACCAGCTCCTGAGACAGGCGCTTCGCCACGTCGGGGGCAGGGCCGCCGACGTCGCGGGTGATGATCTCGATCTTTTTCCCGGCGACGGTGTCGCCGTGCATCTTCATGTAGGTCTTGGCGCCGTTCAGCATCTGGCTGGCGGCGTCGGCGAACTGCCCGGACAGCGTGAGCGGCATGCCGATCTTGACGGTCTGCTGGGCCTGCGCCGAGCCGAAGGCCGCTGCGATTGCCGCGGCGACGAGAAGCTTCTTCATTTTTTCCTCCTCCTAGAGAGTGTGCGGGATTTTAACCCCAGACTTCCTTCGCGACCTGCACCACCAGCTCGAGCTTCCTTTTCTCGTCGTCCTCGCTCAGCCGGTTGCCCACTTCGCTCGAGGCGAAGCCGCACTGCGGCGACAGGCACAGGTTCTCGAGTGGGACGTATTTCGCCGCCTCGTCGATGCGCTTTTTCAGCACGTCCTTCTTCTCCAGCGCCGGCGTCTTGGTCGAGACCAGCCCCAAGACCACTTTCTTGTCCTTGGGACAGAAGCGAAGGGGTTCAAATCCGCCAGCACGGGAGGTGTCGTACTCGAGGAAGAAGCCGTCCACCGCGGTCTGGAAGATGCCTTCGGCGACCGCGTCGTAGCCGCCCTCGGCCATCCACATGCTGGCGTGGTTGCCTCGGCAGGTATGCATGGTGACGCTCATCCCTTCCGGTTTTTCGGAAAGAAGGGAAGAAATGATCTTCGAATAAAGAAACGGCAGCTTGTCGGGGTCTTCTCCGTCGCGGCGCACCTGGCCGCGGATGCCCTCGTCGCACAGCGTGGCGAAGGAGACGTCGTCGATCTGCAGGTAGCTGCAGCCGGCCGCGGCCAGGTCGGCGACCTCCTCCTGGTAGGCGCGGGTGATGTCGGCCCAGAACTCCTCGATGTCGGGGTAGGCGCCGGCATCGACCACCTTGCGCCCGCCGCGCATGTGCATGTAGGTCGGGGCGGGGATGCAGAGCTTCGGAGTACCCGAGGTGTTGCTTTTCAAAAAACCAAATGCATCCACCATGACCGGCTTCGTACGCTTCACCTTGCCGTTCACCACCATCATCGAGCGCGTTTCCGACTCGGCGCCGCCTTCGCCGTGGAACTTGAGCGCGTACTGGCCCTGCGTGGCGACGATGCCCTCGAAGCCGGTGAGGAAGTCGACATGCCAGAAGGCGCGGCGGAACTCGCCGTCGGTGATGCCCTGCAGGCCGGCGGACTCCTGCAGCGCGATCGCGCGGCGAATCTCGCGGTCCTCGACCGCCTTCAGGTTCTGCGCGGTGATCTTGCCGTTCTTGAAATCCTGCCGCGCCTTTTTCAGCTCGGTCGGGCGGAGCAGGCTGCCGACCTGGTCGGCGCGGAAGGGCGGGCGCATGGGCGCCAGCCTACAGTGGGACCTCCCCCACGGCTAGCCTGCGAAGCGGCGGTCGGGCAGGGCGCGCCGGCGCTCCCCAAGCACCTCTTCGCGGGACGCGCGCCGGTCGGCTGCACGGCGACGGCGGTCGGCGCGGCCGAAGAGCGCCAGGCCCACGCCGGTGCCGAAACCCCAGGCGGCGTTGACGATCGGGCCGATCGCCATCGCCGCTGGAAGGAACCCCGCGGCCACGGGCTGCCCCTTCAGTGGCGCGACGACGAACCAGGCGACGAGGGTGGGGAAGATCGTACCGAAGACGACGGACGCGACGACCAGGCCGCCCCCGGTGAACCGGCGAAGCGTCGCGGCCAGCACGATGCCCCATGCGCCGCCCCAGCATGCGAGCGACCAGAGTTGCGGCACGTTCCAAGGCTGCGTCGGCGCAAGCTGGTAGGGCGCAAGCGCGGTCAAGCCTGCCAGATAGAGCGCGGCCAGCGCGCCCTGGTGAAGGATCAGCACCGCGGCCCCGCCGCAAAGAAAGGCGCTGATCCACCAGGGCAGGCCGCGATGCGGAATGCGGGTCATGCGTGGGCGAAGCGCCGGTCCGCCGTACCGTGGCGGCGCTCCTGCATGACCGGCTCGACGCGGTGGCGGCGATCCATTCGCGCGCCGCGCCGCTCGGCGTGCGTCACCTCGCCGCGCCAGCCGAAGTAGGCGGCGACCGCGGCGGTCATGCCGTGCAGCCAGACGTCGTTGCCGTGGATCGGGATCCAGCCGAGCAGCGTGTTGAACAGCGGGATCATTCCCAGCACCGCCAGGGTTCCGTAGAGCAGAGCGATGGCGCGGGCGAACATCGCCGGGTTGCTCGAGCGCCAGGCGGCGATACCCCAGACGCCGATCGCGAGATGCAGCGCGGTATGCACGACGTTCACCGGGAAAAGGCCCAGCAGGTAGCCGTAGAGCAGGGTGAAGGTGGTGGGCGGCGCATCGGGCGGCGGCGGCGTGAGCAGCGCCGGAACGAGGCCGAGCAATCCGGCCGCGAGATAGGCGAGGCCGGCCAGCAAGGCGAAAGCCGAGGTCTTCATGGCTCAGTTCTTGGCATGCAGCTCGTTGCGAACCTCGGTCACGCCCGAGACTTTCTTCGCCGTGGCGGCAGCGCGGCGGCTGGTGTCCTGGCTGTCGACGTTGCCCTTGAGGGTCACCACGCCCTCGGCGCTGTCGACGTCGATCTTCACCGTCTTCAGCCCGACGTCGGCGGCGAGCGCGCTCTTCACCTTGCCGGTGAGCGCAGCATTCTTCGTCGCGCGCTTCGCCTCGACTCCGGCGTGCTTCGCTTTCTCCTTTGCCTGCTCCATGGACATTCGATCTTCTTCGGCAAAAGCGGGAAGCGCGGTCAGCAAGGAGAGAACAACCAGCATGGTTTTCATCGGCTACCTCCGGAAGGTGCCCGGGCGTGGATCACCTCGGGCTTGTCGATGGGCGGACGGCGGATCTCCTGCTCGAGGCTCGGCCGGTCGCGGCGCTCGAAGCGCTCGAGCTCGACCGGCCGGCCGGTCTCGGCCGAGCGGTACAGCGCGCGGATCACGCGCACGTCGGCGAGGCCTTCCTCGGCGCCGGGCTCGGGCTCGCGGTTGAGCAGGATGCAGTCCGAGAAATAGAGCAGCTCGGGCGCGAACTGGTCGCGCTTGGCGTAGCGGCGCTCGCGCGTCTCGCCGCCGAGCGTGAGGCGATGCTTGAGCGGCCGCGCGTAGTCGTAGGCGGGCTCGACGCACAGGTCGCCCTTGGTGCCGGCGACGCGGTACTCGGAAACCTTGGCGGCGCCGAAGCTGCAGTTGAACGTGGCGAGGCGGTCGCCGGGGAAGCGCAGGCAGCCCGCGACGGCCTCTTCGACCTCGCCGCGCACGCCCGCGGTCGTCGCCTGGACCTCGATCGGCTCGTCGCGGAACAACGAGCGCGCCGCGTTGATGCAATAAATGCCGATGTCGTAGAGCACGCCGCCGCCGGTTTCGCGGCGCACGCGCACGTTGCCGGGCTCGACCGGCGTGCAGAAGGTGGAGCTGAACAGGCGCGGCTCGCCCAGCTGTCCGGAGCGCAGCACCTCGATCGCCTCGAGGTTCGCCCGCTCGAAGTGCAGCCGGTAGGCGACCATCAGCTTGGCTCGCGCGGCCTTCGCGGCCTCGCTCATGCGCAGGCACTGCTCTTCCTCGAGCGCCATCGGCTTCTCGCACAGCACGTGCAGGCCGGCCTGCGCCGCGCGCAGCGCATATTCATGGTGCAGGCTGTTGGGCAGGGCGATATAGACCGCGTCGATCGCGCCGCTCTTCAGGCACTCGTCGTACTGCTCGTAGGACCAGGCGTGCTCCACGCTGTAGGTCCTGGCCAGCTCGGCGCGCTTCAGGGGATCGCCCGACACCAGCCCGGCGAGGCGCGAATTGCGCCGCGCGTTGGCGAAGGCGGGCAGCACTGCCACCTGGGCGATGTGTCCCAGCCCGACGACCGCGTAACGGATCTGCTTTCGCACGGGGCCGCGTCAGTGCCGGCCGAGATCCTCGAGGAGATTCGCCAGGTCGTCGGCGTGCTCCTCCTCCTTGGCCAGGATCTCTTCCATCAGCCGGCGGGTGGTCGAGTCCTTCTCGGCCAGGTAGGTGATGATCTCGCGGTAGCTGTCGATGGCGATGCGCTCGGCGATCAGGTCCTCGCGGATCATGTCCTCGAGTGTGTCGCCTTCGACGTATTCCGCGTGGCTGCGGCTCGCCAGGCCGTCGGGCGAGAAGTCGGGCTCGCCGCCGAGCTGGGTGATCCGCGCCGCGATCAGGTCGGCGTGCTGCTGCTCCTCGTTGGCATGCTCGAGGAACTCCGCCGCCACGCCCTCGGCGTGGATGCCCTTGGCCATGAAGTAATGGCGCTTGTAGCGGAGAGTGCAGACGATCTCCGTGGCGAGCGCCTCGTTCAGCAGCTTGATCACCGTGTCGCGGTCGGCGTGGTAGCCGGGAGTCACCGCCCCCTGGGCGATGTGCTCCCGGGCCCGCTTGCGCAGCGTGGCGATGTCGGAGAGGAAGGCTCCGGCCATTTACGGTTTACTGCTTCCGGTTGTCGCCGAGCGCTCGTGCTTCGCGCCGGCGGCCTTGGCGCGGTCGCGGTCGGCCTTCGCCTGCTTCATGCAGACGTCCTTCTCGTTGCCCTTGTTCTCCTGGCACTTCTGCTTGGCGACGTCGTAGCCCGCATCGGCCTTGACCCGCTCGACGCGGGCATGCGCCTTGGCCTGGTCCTTGGCATTCTTGGCATCGTTCTCGGCCTTGGCGACCTTCTCCTTGGCTTTCGCCTCGGCGACGCAGATGTCCTTCTGGTTGCCGGACAGGGGATCGCATTTCTCTTTCGCCAGCTTGTACTCGGACTCGATGCGCTCGTCGTCGGCGTTGTGGACCTTGCGGTCGGCCTTGTCTGCCGCCTGCACGAAGCTGGCGGTGCCGAGCGCGAGCGCAGCGGCGATGAGGGTGAGTTTCAGTTGCATGGGATATCTCCTGATGGGAATTAAGGTCTGCGCAGCAGTCCCGCGACCAGCGAGACCAGGAACAGCACGACAAAGACCACGAACAGCACCTTGGCGATTTCCGCGGCGCCGGCGGCAATGCCGGTGAAGCCGAAGATCGCCGCAATGATGGCGATGATGAAGAAGGCAAGCGCCCAGCTGAGCATGACGAACTCCTAGAAGTTGTGAGAAGCCGCCGATAGAGGAGCAAACCGCGTGCCCGTGCGTGACGCCGTCACCGATCGGCGCAGGTGTAAACGCGGCATGCGTTGTAAGAACTGCTCGTCGCCGGGACCCGGCACGGCTCCTGCAAGCAGACGGGGCAATGATGCACACCAAGCACGATGCAAAGTCCGCCGACGCCCTGATGCAATGGAGCGTCCGGCCCGACCTGTCGTGCGAATACCTCAGCCCGGCGTGGCTGGATTTCACCGGCAGCACCCCCGAGCAGGCGCTCGGCGACGGCTGGTCGCGCGGCGTGCACCCCGAGGACCTGGCGCGCTGGCTGGATCGCTGCCTGCAGGCATTCGACGAGCGCGAGCCGTTCGAGATCGAGTACCGGCTGCGCCACCACAACGGCGAGTACCGCTGGGTGCTGGACCGCGCCGCGCCGCGCTACTCGCGCGAGGGCGCCTTCCTCGGCTACGTCGGCTGCTGCATCGACATCGACGACCGCAAGCGCGCCGAGGACGAGCTGGCCCGCTCGCTGGAGCGCGAGCGCAAGCTGCGCGTTGTGACCGATTACTTTGTTGAAAGGAGAAGCAAATGAACTGGGATCGCATTCAAGGCAACTGGAAGCAGATGACGGGCTCGCTGCGCTCGAAGTGGGGCAAGCTCACCGACGACGAGTTCGAGCAGCTCGCCGGGCACAAGGACAAGCTGGTCGGGAAGATCCAGGAGCGCTACGGGATCCAGAAGGACGAGGCCGAGCGCCAGGTGAGCGAGTGGGAAAAGAGTCAGTAGCGAGGAAGGTTTTCCTCGCGGTCTGCTTCGCGCTGCTGGCCGCTTGCGCGGACCAGCCGCGGGGCAGCCATCCGCCCGAGTCGGGCTCCGACGCGGCGCTGAGCGCGCGCGTGAAGGCGGCGATCGCCACCGACGTCGGCGCTCGCGCCGCGGGCTCGCTCAACGTCGAGAGCTACGGCGGCGTAGTCGAGCTCTCGGGCTTCGCCGACTCCGAGTCGCAGGCCAGCCAGGCGGCTCAGGCGGCGAAGAAAGTGCAGGGCGTACGCTCCGTCCGCAACGAAATCCGCGTCAAGTCCTCGTAAGTCTCGCGTTGGCAGCGCTCGCTGGCTGCGGCACCGTGCCGGCGGCCGACGAGCCGCGCGCGGGCCCGCCGGGCAGCCCGCTCGTTCCGGGTAACCGGGTCGAACTGCTGGTCGACGGCCCGGCAACCCACAAGGCTATGAAGGCGGCGATCGCAGCCGCGCGCGATCACGTCAACCTGGAGACCTACATCCTCGAGGAGGGCGGAGTCGCCGACGAGTTCGCGCGGCTGCTGGAGAAGAAGGCGGCCGAGGGCGTGAAGGTGAGCGTCCTCTACGACGCCGTCGGCTCGCTCGGCACGCCGCGGGAATACTTCGAGCGCCTGGAGAAGGCCGGCATCCAGACCTGCGCCTTCAACCCGGTGCGCAAGATGTCGAAGATGAACAACCGCGACCATCGCAAGATCCTGGTGGTCGATGGCCGCGTCGCGTTTACCGGCGGCATCAACGTGAGCGAGGCGTACACCCGCAACTCGCGGACCGAGCGTCGCCGCACGGACAGCGAGGATAAGAAGGCGAAGGAAGGCTGGCGCGACACGCAGGTTCGCGTCGAAGGGCCCGTGGTCGCCCAGTTCCAGCGCACTTTCCTCGACTCGTGGCTGCTGCAGGACTGCGGCGCGGCCGCCGAGGCCCGCTACTTTCCGCGCCTCGGTCCGCGCGGGGGCAGCCGCGCGCGGCTGGTCAAGGCCGACCCGCAGCAGGGCGAGAGCGAGATGTATGGAGAGCTGCTGTCCGCGATCGGCAAGGCGAAGCAGCGGGTCTGGCTCAATTTCGGCTACTTCGTTCCCGATCCGGCGACGATGAGGACGCTGACGGATGCGGCGCGACGCGGCGTCGACGTGCGGCTCGTCCTGCCGGGGTTCAGCGATTTCTGGGCGCCGGTCTACGCCGGCCGCTCGCGCTACCGGGAACTGCTCGCCGCGGGCGTGCACATCTACGAGTGGCACGACGCGCTGATGCACGCCAAGACCGCGGTCATCGATTCGCGCTGGTCGAGCGTGGGCTCGACGAACCTCGACTGGCGAAGCCTTGTCCATAACTACGAGGCCGACCTCGTGGTCGACGACGCACGCTTCGCGCAGGACATGGAGAAGCGTTTCCGCCTCGATCTCGAGGCAGCCACCGCCATCGATCCCAAGACCTGGCGCGACCGCGGCGCGGGCAGCAAGGTGAAGGAGTGGGTGGCACGGCAATGGCAGTACATGCTCTAGGAGGTATGACATGGCACACGCAACCGCACTGAAGAAGTCGCCGCACCTGCATCTCGAGCTTCCCCGCCTGCCGTACGCGGAGGACGCGCTCGCGCCGATCATTTCGGCGGAAACGCTGCAATTCCACCACGGCAAGCACCATCGCAAGTACATCGAGACTGCCAACCAGCTGATCGAAAAGGAGCACGCCGACGCGCGCTCGCTAGAAGAGCTGGTACGCAGCGCCTCGGGCAAGCTGTTCAACAACGCCGCGCAGGCCTGGAATCACGACTTCTACTGGCATTCCCTCTCGCCGAAGGGCGGCAAGCCCTCCGCGGCGATGCGCCACCACCTGGAGCGGGATTTCGGCAGCTACGAGAAATTCGTCGACAAGTTCGCCGCGGTGGCCAACGGCCAGTTCGGCAGCGGCTGGGCCTGGCTGGTGGAAAAGGACGGCAAGCTGGAGGTGATGGCGACCGCCAACGCCGAGACGCCGATGAAGCAGGGCATTCCCTGCCTGCTGGCGCTCGACGTCTGGGAGCACGCCTACTACATCGATTATCGCAACCAGCGCGAGCGCTACACGCAGGCGGTGATCGAGAAGCTCCTCAACTGGGAATTCGCCGAAAAAAACCTCGGTTAGCTTTTGCCCCCTGACAAGGGGGCCGTGAGCCTGCCGCGCCAGCGGCAGGCGAGCGGGGGCTTCCGGCTAGACGCCCTCAACGATGCGCAGATCCCGCTCTGCGCCGTCGGCCAGTGCGAGCAGCGCTTGCTTGTAGTCCGGCGTGTCATAGGCCGCCATCGCTTTGGCCAGATTTTCGAACTCGATCACCACCGTCCGGTCGTTGATCCCGCCTTCAAAAGTCTTGGCCACGGTCGAGGTGCGAACCAGAAACCGCCCGCCGGCGGCGTGAATCGCCGGATACGCGAGCTTGGTAAATGCCGCGAACTTCTCCGGGCTCTTAGTCGAGCGATGGCAGATCACCCAGTACGCTTTAGCCATATCGACGATCCTTAGCCATGGGGGTTTAGCTCACCCCTCCGTGGCCAACGGCCAGCCGATTCGCGCGGCACTACGAAGACTGGATTGAACGACCAAGCGGTGGAACGGGGCGATGAAAAGAATATAGAGACGACCCAGGCGGTTGTGGCAATGGACCACGGTCGATAATGTCAGTCGACGTTTACCTTCTGGCGACGGCTGATTGGAACAGAGGACAGAGAGCCTGAAGTCCAAGTGCTTGTCGTCTTCGCCAAGGACAATTTCGGTCGGACTGGCGTCGTAGATCTTGAAGATGCCGAGACGACCTGTCTTGCTGTCCGGACCAAGTGAAGTGAGTTGCTTGGCAGTTTTGAGGCCGAACCTGCCGACGATCGCATCTCGGACCGCTATGAGGCTGCTGATCCACGGTGCCTGGTGGGAGAAGATGAACCTCGCCAACAGTTCGGGATTGGCTGACGCTCCGGGCGGAAGCTCGATCGAGTAGGCATCGGCGAGATTCGTCGATGCGTAGGCTTTGGCAATTCTCGACTCTGGAGGAAGCGATACAGGCGTTACGCGATGCTGATTCGACATGTGCAAGTCAGTGGTTCAGCTGAGGTCGCAACGTGGCGCATCCGGCAGCCACTACCAGCAGGGTGCCTAGAAAGATTACTTTTACGGGCGTCCCTTCTTGTGTCACCGAGACATTCGCACTGAGGTTCCGGGTGGCGCTACCAGCTCGCCATCTGGATCTAGGTTGTATCCGCGCGCGCCCATACAACTGGTGTAAATGCCGCGGCTAACCATGCTCGTGCTACGACTGCTGCCGCCGTACTGATTCACATAGCCTCGAGATTCCCGTTGGCGGCCTTCCTGGAGGCATTCGTAGCGATCGCGCATGAACTGCTCTTGCGTCGTCCCTTCCTTTGTCCAGGCGCTTTCCCGACGGGAAGTGCAGCCAGAAACAATGACGAGCGACAGAACGACAAGGACTAGCTGCAGCGCTGGACGACTCATGCACTCCCCCCTCGGGCGAATATACCCCGTCGGGCCGTCTTTTTTGCTTGAGGCCTCCTTCCGCCACTTTGGCAAGGCTGTTAGGGCGGACGGAACCCTTCGCCAAAGTCGCTATCTGCAGACTCACTTTCCGCAGGTCCAGGCTGCCGAAAACTGACGCTCTGGCGTTACTGTTGGTCACTGTGCTGGAATGTCCGCTCTCGACCCAAAGCGGACATAGCCGAATCATGATTCGCGATCAAAGACGCTTCTCCTGCATGGCCGCGCTCGTCCTATTGGCATGCATGGGCTCAGCTGCAGCGGCGGACGATGCAAGTTGCGCTCTGGATGCGCCACCGAAGGATGCCGGCGTCAACTCGAACCACGGGATGTACTTCTTTGTCTTTCCCAAGCAAATACCTCCAGCTTTCACCGGTTGCCAGCTCCAATGGGGTGAAGACGGGCGTAGACAGCGCCTTATGCGATTTGATGAAGGCCGTTTGAAGGAATACGAGCGCTATGCAACGCCGCTAGAGGCGGGGACCGTTTGCAAGTATGCGGACGAACAATTGTTGAACGCGCCTGCTGACAAATGCCCGTCTTACCAAGCGGCAAAGAACGGAGTCCTAACTTACCCTGCTGGAAGGGAGCCTAAGGTGCCGCGTCACCGGGATCCGAGAGAGCGTTAGCTATGACTGCTAACGACCCAAAGCAGACAGTCAGCCGACGTTAGCGGGACCGTTACCAAGCTGACTGGCACCGTAACGGAGGTCAAAATGTACAACCACTCCAAGCTATCTGAGTTGATCCGGTTCGCACGAGTCGATACGGGTTCCACCGTCATCGACGTTTACCCAGGCGATGGCGACTGGACCCGTCTCTTCTCCGACATCGTGGGACCCGAAGGACGGGTCTACAGCTTTGTCCCGGCCGAAGTCGCCCACTTCAAGAACGATCCTGTCGGCAGCATGCGGGCGCTTGCGAAGGAGGCGGGCCGAGAAAACGTCGAAGCCGTCTCGGCGGACCTCGTAGCGCTGCCGGAGGTCACTCGGCCAGCGGATGTCCTGTGGCTGCACTTGTTCTACCACGATCTCCACACAGCGCTGATTCAGAAGAAGGGCGCGACGGCGGCCGACTTCAATCGAGCCGTCTACGAGCGGCTGAAACCCGGTGGGTCCTACGTCATCGTCGACCACGCCGCTGCCGCAGGGGCGGGCGCGGGCGACGCCCAGTCGCTGCACCGGATCGACCCTGCATCCGTCCGCGAGGAGGTGGAGGCGGCCGGCTTCGCGCTGGAGGCGGAAAGCAGCATGCTCGCGAACAAGGACGATCCGCACTCGATCAAGGTGTTCGATCCCTCGATCAAGGGCGAGACCGATCGCTTCGCCTTCCGTTTCAAGAAGCCGGTGGGTTGAGCGCTGGATCTGGGAGGCGTGGGATGCGGCCCCGAATGTCCGCTAATGGCCGATAGCGGACATTCCCACCATTTTCGGCGGACCCCCCGTTCGCCTTCGGCTCACGACTCCCTCGTCGGGGGGTCAGATCGTCGCGAGCGGCGAGCGCGGATCGAAGTCGCGCCAGCCGCCGTCGCGCCACTGCCCCTGGGCGCGGCCGACTTCGCCCGCGCCATTGCGACGCAGGGCACTGACCGCAAGCTGCTCGCTGCCGGCGCGGTCGACGCAGACGGCGATCATGCGGCCCGCGGGCATCTCGACCGGGTGCTCGCGCGAGTGCTCGGAGGGGTGCGGATCGTGCAGCTTCCTCATCACGCCGGCGAAGGCGCCGATCAGAGCGCCGACGCCGCCGATCACCCATAGGGCAGGCGCGCCGAGGTGCAGCGAGGCGATGGAGCCGATGACCAGGCCGACCACGAGCCCGAGCGCGCCGCCGATGGCGGCGGTCGTCCCGGCGCCCTGCGTGCCCGCGTCGGAGTGCACGTCGCCGCCACCCATCGGCCCGAGGGCGTGCTGACCCGGAGGCATCAGCGTGAAGGCGTCGATCTCGGCTTCGGTGAATCCGTCGCGGCGCAGCGCTGCGAGCGCGGCGTCGGCATCCAGGGAGCGTTCGAATCTTGCGGCAACGATGTTCGACACAGGCTTCTCCTTCGTCAGTGGCTTCTCGCGTCGGCGCGTCTCACGTCGACGCTGGGCATGCGCATCAGCGCGCGGTACTTGGTAATCGTGCGTCGCGCCACGCGCAGGCCCTGCTGCGCGAGCAGGCGCGCGAGCTCCGCGTCGGAGAGCGGCGCTTTCGGATCCTCGGCGTTGATCAGCTCCTTCATGACGGCGCGTACCGCGGTGGCCGAGGCGGCGCCGCCGTTCTCGGTGGCGAGGCGGCGCGAGAAGAAATGCTTGAACTCGAACAGGCCGCGCGGCGTCGCCATGTATTTGCTGTTGGTGACGCGACACACGGTCGACTCGTGCAGGCCGAGCTCGCCGGCGATCAGCTTCAGCGTCAGCGGCTTCATCGCCACCGCGCCGTACTCGAAGAAGCCGCGCTGCCGGGCGACGATCGCGTCGGCGACGCGCTGGATGGTGTTGAAACGCTGCTCGATCGAGCGCAGCAGCCAGCGCGCCTCCTGCAGGTGGCGCGACAGCGAGGGATTCGCGCCGTTGCCCCGCTGCGAGGCGACGTCGGCGTAGCTGCGATTCAGGCGCACGCGAGGCAGCGAGGCGGGATTGATCGCCGCGGTCCACTTGTCGCGCACCTTCTTGACGATGATGTCGGGCACGACGTAGCGCGCTTCGGAGGTGCCGAAGCGATGCCCGGGGCGCGGGTCGAGCGTGCGGATCAGCGCGCGAGCTTCGTGCAGCGTGTCCTCGTCGCAGCCGGCGGCGTGCTGCAGGCGCGCCCATTCGCGACTGGCCAGCAGGGAAAGATGCCCGCGGCACATCGCCAGCGCGACGTCGCGGCAGGGCGTGTCCTCGGGCAGGGCCTCGAGCTGCAGGCAAAGGCATTCCTCGAGGGTGCGAGCGCCGACGCCGGCGGGGTCGAGGCTCTGCACCAGCTTCAGCGCGGCGCCGAAATCCTCCGCCTGCACGTCGAGCTCGGGCGGCACCAGCGCCGCGAGCTCGTCGAACGAAGCCTTGAAATAGCCGTCGTCGTCGAGGCTGTCGATGATCATGTGCGCGAGCGCGCGGTCGCGCTCGCCCATCCCCGAGATCATGAGTTGCTCGCGCAGGTGCTGCTGCAGCGTCGGCTCGCTGTCCGACACGCCGCCCCAGTCGTCCTGGTCGCGCTCGCCGCCCGAGCCGGAGGAATAGGACTCCGAATAGGACTCCTGCGGCACGACGATCTCTTCGGCGGCGCTGCTCGCTTGCTGCGTGGTCGCGTCGGCGGGGGCGTCCGGGTTCTCCTCGAGGAACGGGTTGCTGGAAAGCGCTTCCTCCATCTCCTGCGCGAACTCGAGCGCGGACATCTGGAGGAGTTTCAGTGCCTGCTGGACTTGCGGTGTGAGCGTCAGGTGCTGACGCAGACGCAGGGCAATTGCCGGGGCCATTAGTTTCCTTTCGCCGGCTGTTTCTGCAAGGCCTATGCCAGTGAAATTCGCGGTAGGAACTACCGCCCGGCTGTTTGTGCTTTAGGGGCCGACGCCGCCCGGCGACGTCTCGGACAGTTTGCGTGGTGAAACTTGCTGAGCCGTTCGGCGTGCATGGAGCGGTACTGCGCCGCCTTCTCCCTCCCATACTTGGAGGCGCTTGGCGGTGAGCCGATTTTTCCGATGCTCGTTCAGGTAATTGCGAAAGTGTCGGGCGCCGCAGACGAGACCGGCCAGCGAGCCTAGTAGAAAAAGGGTGCGCATGTCGTCGCTGGTACGCAAGTTGCGTGCCTTTTGCACACCCCCATGCAAAGCCTACAAAACGGAGCGACCTGAGTGCCCCATCTATTGCTTGTAGACGACGATCCTGAAGCGCTGGAGTGGCTGTCGGAGCTGGCCAAGGCCGAGGGCTTCAGCGTCTCGCAGGCCGATTCGCTGCGCGCCGCGCGCATCCATCTTTCGCGCCTGCAACCCGACCTGCTGCTCACCGACCTGCAGCTGCCCGACGGCAAAGGCATGGACCTCGTCGGCGACCTGGAAACGCGTGACGCGACCGAGGTGGTGCTGATCACCGGACACGCGAGCGTCGAGAGCGCCGTCGAGGCGCTGCGCCTGGGCGCGACCGACTACATGGTGAAGCCGGTCGACGTCGAGCGCCTGAAGGCGATCCTGCGCCGCGTGCCGCGCACCGGCGAGCTGCGCCAGGAGATCGGCGAGCTGCGCGACGAACTGCGCAAGCTCGGCCGCTTCGGCCACATCCTCGGCTCCTCGGCGCCGATGCAGAAGCTCTACGACCAGCTCGGCCGCGTCTCGCCGACCTCGGCGACCTGCCTGCTGATCGGCGAGAGCGGCACCGGCAAGGAGCTCGCCGCGCAGACCATCCACGATCTCTCCCGGCGCAAGAAGGCGCCGTTCCTGCCGCTCAACTGCGGCGCGGTATCGCCGCAGCTGATCGAGAGCGAGCTGTTCGGCCACGAGAAGGGCAGCTTCACCGGCGCCGACCGCCAGCACAAGGGCTACTTCGAGCGCGCCCACGGCGGCTCGCTGCTGCTCGACGAGATCACCGAGATGCCGCAGGAGCTGCAGGTGAAGCTGCTGCGCGTGCTCGAGACCGGCCAGTTCACGCGCGTCGGTACCACCACCCCGATCAGCGCCGACGTGCGCCTGATCGCCGCCACCAACCGCAATCCCGAGCAGGCGATCGCCGAGGGCAAGCTGCGCCCGGACCTGTTCCACCGGCTGAACGTGTTCCCGATCGCCATGCCGCCGCTGCGCGACCGCGCCACCGACATCGAGCTGCTGGCGCAGCATTTTCTCGACCAGCTGAACAAGCGCGAAGGCACGTCGAAGTCCTTCGCCCCGGGGACCATCGCCGCGCTCTACGCCCACAGCTGGCCGGGCAACGTGCGCGAGCTGAAGAACTACGTGCAGCGCGCCTACATCCTCGCCGACGACGTGATCGACGAGAGCCTCGCGCCGGCGACGGTTGCTGCCCCGGAGTCGGCGCCGATCCTGACGGTTCGCGTCGGCAGCACGCTCGACGAGGTGAGCCGGCGGCTGATCGAGGCCACCCTCGCCGAGTGCGGCTCGAAGCGCAAGGCCGCCGACATGCTCGGCATCAGCCTGAAGACCCTCTACAACCGCCTCGCCATCTACAAGGGCGAGAACCAGCAGAGCGCGGCATAGCGATTGCTTTTTTAGACTGCCCCCTTTCCCACGGAGACACCATGGAATCAAAAATGAGCGGACCCCAGAAGCAGATCGAACGCGTGAGCGACGGCGCGCATCGCGCCGTCGACCAGGCGGCCAACCGCGTCGGCGCGATCGCCGACCGCTTCGGCGAGAAGGCCGATGAGTTGCTGGAGATGAAGGAAGACTGGCTGGAAGCCGGGCGCGACTACGTGCGCGAGCACCCGGTGGCGGCGCTCAGTATCGCGCTCGCGGCGGGATACGTGCTCAGCGCCTTCATGCGCGGAGCGCGGGACTGAACCCGGCGCCGGCGCCTCGCTCCTCCGGCCTCGCCGACCTCGTCGTGCGGCTGCTCGGCGAAGCGAAGGCGCTCGTCTCCGACTATGCGCTGCTCGCCGTGCTCGACGCGCGGCGCGCCACGCTGCGCCTCGCCTGGCTGCTCGGCACCGTGCTGGTCGCGGCGGTGCTGGTCGTCACGGCCTGGCTGGCACTGGTCGCGGGCGGGATCGTGCTGGCCCTCGGGCAGGGCGCGTCCTGGCCCCTTGCGCTCGGCATCGCTGCGGCCCTCAACCTCGTCGGCGCCGGCGCGCTCGCCTGGTGGGCCAAGGACCTGGTGAGCGAGATGCCATTTAATGCGCTGATCCGGTCGCTGCGCGGCGAGGCGCCGCCCGCCTGAGCATGCATCTGAAACTCGACGAAGAGATCGTCCAGGTTGAAACCCGCATCGCCGGCCGCAAGCACCGCCTCACGCAGGCGGGCAAGGCGACCGGCAAGCGCGCCCTCGACACACTCGCTTCGCCGGTGACGCTCGCCGGCGCGCTCGCGCTCGGCTTCGCGGCGGGCGGCGGGCTCGCGCACAAGCGGCGCAACGGCGGCCACCACGAGCGAAGAAAGCCGGCGACGGCTGGAAAGAGCGGCATTGCCGGCCTGCTCGTGAGCGGCGCCATGTGGTTCGTGCGCTCGCAGTACGGCGGCCCTGCGGGGCTCGCGCGCGTACTGGCCGCCAAGTTTTCGAAAAAGGGGTCGTGACTCCGCAGCGCGTGGTTCGCGGGCTGCAACGCTCCGCCCTCGTTGCGTACGGGCTGGCCGCGGCTTTGGGTGCGCTCGCCCTCTGGGGCTGGGCGGCCGGACTGCCGCGCCTGCGCGACTTCGGCGCTGACTTCGTGCCGATGGAGCCCGCGGCGGCGCTTGCTTTCCTGCTCCTTGCCAGCGGTTACCTCGCCGTCGAGCGCGGCGGTCCGCGCGCGCAGCGCACGGCGTGGATCGCCTCGGTGGTGGTGGTGGCGCTCGCGCTGCTCGCGCTGGTCGAGGATCTGGGCGACGCGCGCCTTGGAGCGATGCCGGCGCACATGTCGCCGGCGACCTGCATCACGCTGTTCGCGCTCGCGGTCGCGACGCCGCTGCGCCGCGACCTGCGCGTCTTCGGCCTCTCGGCGAACGCCGTCGCCGCGAGCGCGATCGGCGCGATGGGCTTCTTCGTCCTGCTCGGCCTGACGCTGCGCCTGCTGCGCTTCGACATCGCCGCGCCGCTGCTGGGCTTTTCGGCGCCCGCGGCGGCGGCGACGCTGCTCGCCGCCTTCGCGCTCGGCGCCGGCCGGCCGAGCGATTGGCTGGTCGATACCCTCACCAGCCGGCGGACCGGCGCGGTGGTGATGCGCTGGCTGCTGCCCGCGGCGCTCGTCGTACCGCTGGTGGTGGGCTGGACGCGGCTCGCCGCCGAGCGCGCCGGCCTGTTCGGCGAGGCGTTCGGCATGGCGCTCTTCACCCTGGTGATGATCGCCTCGCTGGGCGCGCTCATCCTCTGGGTGGCGCGCACCCTTGATCACATCGGCGCGCAGCGCGAGCTGGCGGAAGGTGAGGCGGTCGAGCAGCGCGAGTGGCTGCAGGTGACGCTCGCGGCGATCGGCGACGGCGTGATCGCCACCGACGCTTCCGGGCAGGTGCGCTTCCTCAACCCGGCGGCGCAGCGGCTCACGGGATGGCGGGCGGCGGAAGCGGCCGGCCGGCCGATCGACGAGTTGCTGCAGGTGTTCGATGAGCGCGACAACGCGCCGATCGCCAATCCCCTGCACGCCGCGCTGCGCAACCGGACTGCCGCGGTCACCGGCGGCGAGCCGGCGCTGCGGGCGCGCGACAACCGCGTGCACCCGGTGCAGATCAATGCCGCGCCGACCGTCGATCCGGCCACCGGGACCGGCATCGCCGGCGCGGTGCTGGTGCTGCGCGAGGCCTCGGCGCAGCGCCGCGCGGAGCGGGCGATGCGCGAGGCCTACACGGAGCTCGACCAGCGAGTCGTGCGGCGCACGGCGGCTCTGGAGCGCGCGAGCGCCGCGCTGCGGGAGCGCAACGCGCTGCTCAACGCCATCACCATCAGCACGCCCGACCTGATCTCGGCCAAGGATCGCCTCGGTCGCCCGCTGATGGCCAACCCGGCCTGGAAGCAGGCGATGGGCCCGCGCGAGGACACCCAGGCGCTCGACGACAACGAGCGGCTGGTGCTCGAGTCGGGCGAGACCATGACCCTCGAGGAGACGATCGGCGAAAGGACGTTCCTGGTCACCAAGTCGCCGCTGCGCGACGAGCAGGGGCGGGTGATCGGCCTGATCGCGGTCGCGACCGACATCAGCGAGCGCAAGCACGCGCAGCGCGAGCTGGAGAAGCTGGTGGTAGCCGAGCAGCGGCTGCGCGCCGAGGCCGAGGGCGCCAACCGCGCGAAGGACGAGTTCCTCGCCATCGTCTCGCACGAGCTGCGCTCGCCGCTCAACGCGCTCAAGGGCTGGAGCCACCTCATGCTCACCACCCAGCCGCCCGATCCGGCGCTGGTGGAGCGCGCGGCGAAGGCGATCAAGCGCAACGTCGATCACCAGACGCGGCTGATCGACGACCTGCTCGACACCTCGCGCATCGTCAGCGGCAAGCTCAACATCGAACGGCGCAACGTCAACCTGGTCGAGATCGTGCTCGCGGCGCTCGACGCGGTGCGGCCCGGCGCCGCCGCCAAGCACATCGACCTGCGCTTCACGCCCGACGACACCGCCATCGGCGTGGTCGGCGACGCCGGGCGCCTGCAGCAGCTGGTCTCCAACCTGCTCTCCAACGCGGTCAAGTTCACGCCGGAGCGCGGCTCGATCGCGGTGCTGCTGCTGAAGAACGGCGAGCGGGTGCAGCTGCAGGTGCGCGACAACGGGGTCGGCATCGCGCCGGAATTCCTGCCGCACGTCTTCGACCGCTTCAGCCAGGCCGACACCTCGGCGGCGCGGCGCGCCGGCGGGCTGGGCATCGGCCTCGCGCTGGTGCGCCACATCGCGCTGCTGCACGGTGGCCAGGTGCGCGCCGACAGCCAGGGCATCAGTCGCGGCGCGACTTTTACGGTCGAGCTGCCCGCGTTTGCCGGCAGCGCCGCGCTGCCGGCGGACGAGCCCGCGGAGCCGCCTCGCCCGAGCGGCGGCGCGCTGAGCGGCGCGCAGGTCTGGATGGTCGACGATGATGCCGACGTGCACGAGGTGGTCGCGCTGACCCTGCAGCAGGCGGGCGCCAGCGTGCGCAACTTCCTCTCCTGCCGGGAGCTCGTCGCCGCGCTGGAAAAGGCGCTGCCGGCGGGCGCGCCGCAGATCTACCTCATCGACCTCGCCATGCCGGAGGAGGACGGCTTCCAGACCCTGCGGCGCCTGCGGGCGCTGGAGATGTCGAAAGGCGTCGAGGTCCCGGTCCCGGCGATCGCTCTGACCGCTTTCACGCAGATCGAGCGCGAGCGACTCCTCGCGGCCGGATTCCGTGAGCGCGTCAACAAGCCGGTCGACGCCGAAAAGCTGATCGCCGTCCTGCGCGGAATCCTGCGCGAGCGGCGGCGGGCCGCTACTTCATAGGAA
This sequence comes from Betaproteobacteria bacterium SCGC AG-212-J23, assembly GCA_001644455.1. GTDB lineage: Bacteria > Pseudomonadota > Gammaproteobacteria > Burkholderiales > SG8-39 > SCGC-AG-212-J23. Next base: position 9,252 of record LSTF01000032.1, on the reverse strand, counting down.
ACTGCACGTAAGGCTGCGGCGGGGTCTTGTCCGGCGGCAGGTAGGTCGGCGCCGGCTCGCCGGCGGGGCCCATGTGCTTCAGCCAGCGGTAGATCGCGCGCACGTCGCGGTCGCTCATGTCGCGCAGGTTGAACCAGGGCATCGGCGGGCGCATCTCGCTGCGCGCGCGCACCATGAACTGGCTCTCGGTCATCTTCGACGCGAGGAGGCGCAGGTTCGAGGCGTAGGTCGTGCCCCACGGGCCGCGCCAGCCGAGCTTGTCGCCGGTCAGCCAGAGTTTCTCGTCGACCTTGCCTGCAGCCTGGGGATAGCCCGGCGTATGGCAGTCGTTGCAGCCGGCGGTGTTGATGAGGTAGCGGCCGCGATTCACGTCGGCGCTCGTTTTCCCGCCCTTGTCCTGCGCGTGGACGCTTCCCACCATTGGCAAAAGCGCGAGCAGCCACAGGAATACTGTTCTCACGGAAGCATCCTCCCCTTTATAGTGTTGGCCGCGAGAATATCAGAGGAGTTCACGATGAAGCTCTACATGCATCCTGTTTCGATGACCAGCCGGCCGGTCCGCCTGTTCATCGCCGAAAGCGGCATCAAGGTCGAAGAGCAGGTGGTGGACCTGATGACCGGCGAGCACTATAAGGAGCCCTTCGTCGCGGTGAACCCCAACCGGATGGTGCCGGTCCTCGAGGACGGCGACTTCCGGCTCACCGAGAGCTCGGCGATCCTCAAGTATCTCGCCGACAAGACCAATTCGCCGGCTTATCCCAAGGACCTGAAGCAGCGCGCCAAGGTCAACGAGATGATGGACTGGCTGAACACCCAGTTCTACCGCGAGTACGGTTACGGCTTCATCTACCCGCAGATCTTCCCCAACAACAAGCGCCCGACCGACGCGGCGCAGAAGGCGTGCCTCGAGTGGTCGAAGGAGCGCGCGCAGAACTGGCTGAAGCTCCTCGACCAGCACTGGATCGGGCCGAAGAACCAGTACCTGTGCGGCAACCAGATCACCATCGCCGACTACCTGGGCGCCGGCTTCGTCTCGCTCGGCGAGATCATCCGCATGGACTTCGCCAGCTATCCGAACGTGAAGCGCTGGCTGGGCAACATGAAGAAGCTGAAGAGCTGGTCGAGCGTGAACGAGGTGTTCTACGGCTTCCAGGGAATGGTCAAGGATCAGCAGTTCGTGACCTTGCAATAGATTCTCGATCGTTCGTGATCAAGGGCCTGCACCACAACGCCTATCGCTGCCGGGACTCGGAGGAGACGCGGCGCTTCTACGAGGACTTCCTCGGCCTGCCGCTCGCCAATGCCTTCGTTATCCGCGAGACGAAGAGCGGACGGCGCACCGCGGTGCTGCACAGCTTCTACCGCATGGACGACGGCTCGTGCCTCGCGTTCTTCGAGGCGCCCGACCGGCCGTTCGTGTTCAAGAAGCAGCACGACTACGACCTCCACATTGCTTTGGAAGTTTCCGAGCCATCTCTTCCGAAAATGCTGGAGAAAGGCAAAGCGGCCGGCATCGAGGTGCGCGGCGTCGCCGACCACGGCTTCATCCATTCCATCTACTTTCGCGACCCGAACGGCTACGTGATCGAGCTCACCGCCAAGCACGGCGACCACGCGAGCGCGATGGATCCTTCGATCAATGGCGCGCGGCGGGAGCTGGATTCGTGGCAGGCGGAGAAGCCTCGTCCGCGCCGAGCGGCGCGCAGACCTCTTCCAAAGGCTTCCGCTCGGCGTCGACGCCGAGCCACCACGCGACCAGCGCGGCACCGATCATGAGAATCGCCGCGAGCGCGTAGGCACCGAACAGCGCCTCGCGGCTGCCGCTCTCGATGATGGCGCCGTAGAGCGGCGGCCCGGCGAGGCCGCCCAGCGCCGTGCCCGCCGCGTAGAAGAGCGAGATCGCGACCGCACGCATTTCCACCGGGAAGATCTCGCTGACGGTGAGATACGCCGAACTCGCCGCCGCCGAGGCGACGAAGAAGGTTCCGCTCCACAGCAGCGCCAGTTGCGTGGCCGTGAGGGCGTCTCTTGAAAACAGGTACCTGGTGGCGAGGAGGGCAAGTCCGGCGACGCTGTAGCTGCCGGCGATCATCCTGCGCCTGCCGACCGAATCGAAAAGCCCGCCGAGGACGAGAGGGCCGAGGAAGTTGCCGATCGCGAAGGGGAAAATGTAGTAGCCGACGCGCCCGTCGGGCACGCCGTAGAAGCGGGAGAGCACCAGCGCATAGGTGAAGAAGATGGCGTTGTAGAAGAGGGCCTGCGAGGCCATGAGGGACAGGCCGAGGATGGTTCTTCTTCTGAACCTCGTCAGCAGAAGAGAGAGGACCTCTTTCCAGGGAACGGTGGGAATCGCGCGCATCGAAAGGCCGGCCGGAACTTCTCCGGTCACGCCGATCTCCTTCTCGATCTGCTCGACGATGCGCCGCGCTTCCTCGGTCCGCCCGTGGCGGATCAGCCAGCGCGGGCTCTCCGGGACGTGGCGCCGCACCAGCAGGATGGCGAAGCCCAGGATCGCGCCCAGCCCGAAGGCGAGGCGCCAGCCCAGCTCCGCTCTTACGAGGCTTGTATCCAGCAGGAAAATGCTCAAGAGCGCCCCGAGTGCGGCACCGATCCAGAAGGTGCCGTTCACGGCCAGGTCGACCGCACCGCGCACGCGCGCCGGGATCAGCTCGTCGATCGCCGAGTTGATCGCCGCGTACTCGCCGCCGATGCCGAATCCCGTGAGGAAGCGGCAGAGCGCGAACGACGCGAAGTTGAACGAGAACGCGGTGAGGACGGTGGCGACGAGGTACACCGCGAGCGTGGCCATGAACATCTTCTTGCGGCCGAGGTGATCGGCGAGCCGGCCGAAGACGAGCGCGCCCAGCACCGCGCCGCCGATGTAGGCCGAGGCCGCCCAGCCGATCTGCCCGGCCGAGAGGCCGAGGGTATCGTCGCGTCCCAGCGTCGGCCCGAGCGCGCCGACCACGGTGACCTCCAGCCCGTCGAGCAGCCAGCTCACGCCGAGGGCGATCACCACCTTCCAGTGCCAACCGGACCACGGCAGGCGATCCAGCCGGGCAGGGACGTCGCTCGTGATCGCCGCCATCGCCTAGTCGGACCCGGCGAGGGCGCGGTCGTTCCTCTGGCCGTGCGCTAGCGCTGCGGCTGCTGCATCTGCACCTTCTGCGCGGCGCGCTTCTGGTACTGCTGGTACGCGGGCAAGGCGACGGCCGCGATGATGCCCATGGCGAACACGATCGGAATGATGAGCGCGGCGATGATTACGCCGGCGCCGTTGGGCGGCGTCTTCGCGCCGTAGTCGTTGGGGCCGTCGGTGCCCGGGATGAACCAGAAGATCAGGTTCACGAGCGGCACCAGCACCAGGAGCGACAGCCAGCCGGTGGTATTGAAGTCGTGGCAGCGCTGGATGGTGATCATGAACCCGACCACCATGATGGCGATCCAGGCGATGACCATGCCGGCGTTGCCAAGCACCAGGCTGAGCAGCGCGCCGAGGATCGCGAACAGGAAATAGATCCCCATGCCGTAGGCGATGTAGCGCACCCGGCCGATGCGCCCCGAAGTGGCGAAGACCTTGACCTCCTGATAGTCCTCGGCCGCTTCGGCGACAGCGGCATTGGGCTTTGCGTACGGATTGACGCCCGGCGTTGCAGTAGCCATGCGAACCTCCCCGTGAAGGACATCCCCGAGGCAATCCTATAATGCCCCGCGATGACCGGAAACCCCCTCGATTTGCGCCCTTGGCTGGCGCAGGTGAAAGAGCTCGGCGAGCTGCGGGAGGTGCGCGGCGCCGACTGGAACCTCGAGCTCGGCGCGATCAGCGAGCTGAACGTCAAGAAGGCCTTGCCGCCGGCGCTGCTGTTCGACGAGATCAAGGGCTACCCGAAGGGCTACCGCGTGCTGACCTGCTCGACCAGCAGCCCGGCGCGCCTCTCGTCGATCCTGCGGCTGCCGATCCAGAAGACGCACAAAGGCCTGGTCGAGGCACTGCGCGGCAAGCCGGCGCAATGGCAGGCTGAAGCCGGCAAGTACGATCCGGTGATCACCCAAAGCGGCCCGGTTCTGGAAAACGTTCAAAGGCAAGTCGACCTCGAGGCCTTCCCGTCGCCGCTCTGGCACGAAATGGACGGCGGCCGCTACATCGGCACCGGCTGCTCGGTCGTGACGCGCGACTTCGACTCCGACTGGGTGAACGTCGGCACCTACCGCGTGCAGATGCTCGACAAGACGCACCTCGCGCTCGACATGGTTCCGGGCAAGCACGGCCGCATCCAGTATGAGAAGCACAAGGCGGCGGGCAAGCGCTTTCCGGTAGCGATCGTGTTCGGCGGCGATCCGCTCGGCTACCTCATCTCGGGGATCGAGGTGCCGTTCGGCATGTGCGAATACAACTATATGGGTTCCATCTTGAAAGAGCCCATTTCCGTCGTCCGGGGGGAAGTGACTGGATTACCTTTTCCTGCCGCGTCGGAGATCGTGATCGAAGGCTTCGTCGAGCCGAACGACGAGCGCACCGAAGGGCCGTTCGGCGAATTCCACGGCTACTACCCCGGCAAGGAAGGGAAAGCGCCTTGCGTGACGGTGGAAAGAGTATTTTTCAGGAACGCGCCCATCCTGATGGGCAGTCCTCCTGCCAAGCCGCCGAACGATTATTCGTACTCGAAGGCGGTGATGCGCTCGGCGCTGCTGCACGATGCGCTGATCGCCGCCGGCGTCTCCGAGGTGCAGGCGGTCTGGGCGCACGAGATCGGTGGCGCGCGCATGTTCAACGTGGTGTCGATCCGCCAGCGCTTCGCCGGCCACTCGCGGCAGGCCGGGCACATCCTCAGCCAGTGCGGGGTCGGCGCCTACATGTCGCGCTACTCGGTGGTGGTCGACGAGGACATCGACCCGTCGAACCTGCAGGAAGTGATGTGGGCGGTGGCGACGCGCACCGACCCGGCGATCGACATCGACATCATCCAGCGCGGCATGGGCTCGAAGAACGATCCCATGTTCATCGCCTACCCGTACGACGCGCCGTTCAGCTCCAAGGCGATCATCGACGCCTGCCGGCCGTGGGACCACAAGGATGCGTTCCCCGCGGTCGCCGAAGCGAGCAAGGAGCTGCAGGAGAAAACGCGCGCGAAGTGGAAGGACCTTCTCTAGTCGATCTTCGCCAGCGCGGCGTCGATCTCGGCCTGGTCATGCGGACGCACCAGGCGCTCGATTTCGCGACCGTCCTTGAGGAAAACCAGCGTCGGCCATAGCTTCACCCCGTACGAGCGCCCGAGCCGCCGCCCGCTCGCATCGGCGATCTTGAGGTGCCGCACGTCCGGGTGCTCGACGAGGGCGCTCGCGAGCAGCGGTTGAGCCCTGCGGCAGTAGCCGCACCACGGGCTGCCGAATTCGAGCAAGGTCGGCCCTGCGAGGGCATCGACCTCTTCGCGCCGCGGCTCCTTCTCGGCGTACCGGGGATTCACTTTTCCGCGGCGGCTATCATTATGAATCTCATGGCCTTTTGTGATTTTATCGAACCATGAGGACAGAAATCGATACCGCCACGGAAATTTTCTTGCACGTTCTCCATAATCGACCCTCATGCAAATCGACGCCGTGAAGGTCGCCTATCGCCGGTACGCCGGCTTCTATAACGCCCTCTTCGGTCCGGTGCTGCAGGCGGGTCGCAAGGCGGTGATCGAAGCCATGAACTGCAGGCCCGGACACCGCGTGCTCGAGGTCGGGGTGGGCACCGGGCTCGCGCTCGATCTCTATCCCGCGGGCGTGAAGGTGGTCGGCATCGACGTTTCTGCAGAGATGCTGGAGAAAGCGCGGCGGCGGGTCGCGAAGCGCGGCTTCACGCACGTCGAGGCGCTGCTCGAGATGGACGCCGAGGCGATGAGCTTCGCCGACGCGAGCTTCGACCGGATCGTGGCGATGTACGTGCTGCCGGTGGTCCCCAGCCCGTCGCGGCTGCTCGGCGAGCTGCACCGCGTCTGCAAGCCCGGCGGCGAGATCTACCTCGTCAACCACGTGCGCTCCGACAACCCGGTGATCGGCGCGGTGGAGAAGGGCCTCGCGCGCTTCTCGGACAAGATCGGCTTCCATCCCGATTTCGAGCTGCGCGACGTGCTGAACGGGCACGAGCTGGTGCAGATCGAGCGAGTCAACCTTTTCTGGAAGGTCATGCAGCTCAGGAACGGCGTCGCCTCGCGAAAGTTGTAACGGAATAACCACCGTCAGGCGGCGTTCATGGACTCATGGGCGCCGCGATCCTGGTCGTCGAGGACGATCCCAACACGCTGGAGCTGGTGTCGCTCGGCCTGGAGGACGCCGGCTACCGGGCGTTGCGCGCCGCGAGCGCCGAGGAAGCGGAACGAGCGCTGGCGAGCGAGCTGCCGGACGGCGTGGTGCTCGATCTCGTCCTGCCGGGCCAGTCGGGCCTCGCGCTCCTGAGGCGCATCCGCTTCGAGGAACGGACCCAGCGCGTGCCGGTCCTGCTGCTCAGCGGCCACGCCCTCGAGGAGGACCGCGTCCTGGGACTGGAGGCGGGTGCGGACGACTACATCGTCAAGCCGTTCTCCGCGCGCGAGCTCGCCGCGCGCGTCGGCGCGGTGCTGCGCCGGCGCCGCGTGGGCGGCCGCTCGCCCGAGCTGGTGGAGATCGGCGGCGTGCGGGCCGACCCGCTGACGCAGCGCGCGAGCGCGAACGGCGAGCCGCTCGACCTGCCGCGCACGCAGTTTCGCCTGCTGCATTTCCTGATGATGCATCCCGGCCGCCTGTTCTCGCGCGGCCAGTTGCGCGACCTGGTGTGGGCCGACGAGGTGGCGCTGGAGGAGCGCAGCGTCGACGTGCACGTCACGCGACTGCGAAAGGCGCTCGCCGCGTCGGGCCACGCCCATCTGATCGAAACCGTGCGAGGCTCCGGGTACCGGCTGCGCGGCTCGTAAATTGCTTCGCAGTCCGGCAATGCAGGTCATTTTCCACAACGTGCAGCGCACGCAGTGGGTCGACGACTACATTGCCGAGCGCGCGCAGCGCCTTGAGCGCTTCGCCGCGGGCATTACCTCCTGCCGTGTCACGCTCGCGCAGGAGCAGGCGTCGCACCACAAGGGCAATCGCTACAGCGTGCTGATCGAGGTGCATGTGCCGCCGCAGCACGACCTCTCGGTACGCAAGCAGAAGGACGTTCGCGATCTCCCGCAGCAGCTGCCGGCGCTGATCAACCTCGCCTTCGGCGCGGTCGAGCGCCAGCTGAAGAAGACCGCCGAGCTGCGCCGCCACGAGGAGAAGAGCCACGACGGCCAGCCGCGCGGCACGATCGAGCGGCTCTACGACGAGGGCTACGGCTTCATCCGCGCGCTCGACGACCAGCGCCAGTTCTACTTCCACCGCAACAGCGTGCTGCACGGCGACTTCGAGCGGCTCTCGATCGGCACCGAAGTGCGCTTCAGTCCTGAGGAGGGCGAGAAGGGGCCGCAGGCGAGCAGCGTGCAGCTGTTGGCGCCGGCGCCCTCCGCCTAGCGCAGGAACGCGGGTAGCGGCGCGTCCGCCGGAATCGGCGCACCGAGCTTCTGCAGGACCTGTAGTGCCGCCCCCTGAAGTTCATAGCAGCTCGATGCGAGCGCGCGACGCGCCACGGCTTCGCGTGGCACGGCGTGCAGCGCAAGCGCACGCACGCTGCAGTGAGGATGCGCGTCGAGCCGTGCGAGCACCGAGCGATCGAGCGGGGCCGGCGGCGGGTGGTAGCCATAGGCAAGCGCGATCCAGCCGCCGAGCGCCGTGTCCGGCCGGCGGGCAAGCTCGCCATCGAGAGCCTGCCAGAGCGGCCCGGCCTGCCCGGGATCGCCGAGCGCGCAGCGCAGGCGCTGCCCGAGCGCGTACACGCCGTCGAAATAGTCTCGTCGCAGGGTCTCGAGCTCGGCCGGCGTGACGCTGATGCCCGCGGGGCAGGCCGCGTCGGGCGCCGCCTCGACGTCCTTGCGCGGCGGAGGCGGGGCGTCGAGCGGCTTGCCGGCGACGACGAACGCGGTGCGCGAGGGATCGTGGAGGAAGACGCCGATGCTCGGCAGATCGCGCACCCACTGGGCGTGTCCCCACTGGCGCTCGCCCCTTTCGATCTCGAAGCGATCGCTGCCGCCGGCATCGTCGAGCACGCCGATGCCGTTTGCGGTCGCGGTGCCTTGCGCGAGATCGCCGGCCTTGTATTCATCGTCGCCCGCGGTGTCGACGAGGACGCCGAGGGCGAGATCGAGTCCCATGCCCTGTCCGACGCCGACCTTGAGCGCGTAGCGGTCATTGCCGCCTTCGTCGCGCAGCACGCCCACTGCCTGGTGCACGCCGGCACCCTGCGCGTAACGCACCGCGGCGTAACGATCGTCGCCGCCGCGATCCCAGAGCAAGCCGAGGCCGTAGTAGTAGCCGGTGCCCTGCGCGAACATCTCGGCGACATAGGCGTCGTCCCCGGCGTCGTCGCGCAGGATGCCGATGCCGCCGGCGAGCATGGTGCGCGGGCCCATCGCCGCGCCCTGCGCGCCGCTCAGGCCGCCGCCGCGGTCGTAGCTGTCGGCGGGCCCGCGCGCCGTATAGCGATCGTTGCCCGCGGCGTCCCAGAGCAGGCCGAGCCCGTCCGCGAGGCCGAAGCCCTGGCCCCACGCGTCGAGGTCGTAGCGGTCGTCGCCCGCGAGGTCGATGAGCGCGCCGATGCCGAAGGCCGCCATTCCCTGGGCGGCATGCGGTGCGTGATAGCTGTCGTTTCCCTCGAGATCGAGGACGAGCGACGCGCCCGCGACCGCGGCGCCGAGCCCCGGGCCGCTCAGGTCATAGCGATCGTCGCCCGCGAAGTCGACGATCGCGGAAAAGCCCCGCACCGCGACGTCGGAGCCGCGATAAGTGTCGTTGCCGCCGAGATCGATGACGACCGAGATCGCGCCGTTCGTCGCCGGCGCAAGCTCGTGCACGTCGTCCCCTCGCGAGCCGATGACGATCGTTCCGAGCGCCGTTTCGATCCGGGTCGTCTCTGTCGGCAGACCGTCCGCCGAGCGGAGCGCGAGCGCGAAGCGCACCGTCGCCGAGATGAAGCGCTCGTTCGCCACCGCCAGGCCGTCCATGTCGGTCGCCGCCGCGACCGCGAGCAGCCGGTCGACCGAGGGATGGCCGTTCTTCGTCACGTCGGCGAGCATCGCCGCCTCGTCGAAGGGCGCGTTGCCGGTGGCGGTGAGCAGCTCGGCGCGCGCCAGGGAAATTTCCTGGATGTAGGCGGCGAGCAGG
>LSTF01000031.1 GCA_001644455.1 Betaproteobacteria bacterium SCGC AG-212-J23 | reverse complement strand
GTGCCGAGCGGCGGCACGGTCAGCGTGCGCGGCCGCGACTTCACCGCCATGGGCGAGCGCGAGCGCGGGCAGGTGCGCAACGCGACGCTCGGGTTCGTCTACCAGTTCCACCATCTGCTTCCCGAATTCACGGCGATCGAGAACGTGGCGATGCCCTTGTTCATCAGAAGAGAAAAAAAAGAAAATGCGCTCGAGCGGGCGAAGAAGGTCCTGTCCGAGGTCGGCCTCGGTCACCGGCTCGAGCACCAGCCGGGCGAGCTCTCCGGCGGCGAGCGTCAGCGCTGCGCGTTTGCGCGCGCACTGGTCACCGAGCCTGCGTGCGTGCTCGCCGACGAGCCGACCGGTAATCTGGACTCCAATACCGCCGACGAGGTGTTCGAGGCGATGCTGCGGCTATCGCAGTCGCACGGCACCGCGTTCGTCATCGTCACGCACGATCCCGATCTTGCGGCTCGCGCGGCGCGGAGCTTCGAGCTGCGAGACGGTCGGTTGTACGCCGCCGCCAGGCCCTGACGACGTGCAGCCGCCAGGCGAGAGCGGCGGCGACATAGCCGAGCACGGCTAGCGTCACCGCCAGGGCGCAGACCCCGACCGCAAGCGGTTTGCCGAGGCTGAGCGTCCATTCCCAGAGCGCGGAGGGGTTCCACGCGTCGGGCACGAACCCCTGAGGCAGATCGCCGCCGCCGACGAACAGGCGCCCGTAGCCGTAGGCGATCAGGTAGAGCGGCACGATGGTGAAGGGGTTGGTGTAGAAGGTCGCCGCCAGCGCCACCGGGATGTTCTTGCGCAGCGGGATGCAGAGGAGCAGCGCTGCCAGCATCTGGAACGGGCCCGGGATCAGCCCGCAGAACAGGCCGATCGCCATCGCGCCCGGCAGCGAGCGCTGGTTGAGATGCCAGAGGCTGGGGTGCCCGAGCCAGGGCCGGAACGGGGCGCACCACGCCTTGGCGAGGATCGCCTCCGGCGTCGGCAGGTAGCGGTGGAAATGCTTGCGCACGGTCAGCGGGGCGCCACTCGGGCGCGTTTGATTCCAATGACCCTGGCGGCCGTCGCCTTCGCAGCCGGCGCTGCATTCCTGCAGCAGCAGGCTGCGCTGCCGGCGGCCGGATGGATTTTCCTCATTGCGCCCTTGGCGGGATTGCTCTGGTGGAAGAAGCAGTTTGCCATCCCGGCTTGCTTCGCCCTCGGCTTTCTTTGGGCAGCGGCCTGGGCGCACTGGCGCATGGCCGATCGCCTCGCGCCGGAGCTCGAGGGACGCGACATCGCGGTGGTCGGCGTCGTCGCCAGCCTGCCCGCGACCGGCGAGCGCTCGCTGCGCTTCGAATTCGACGTCGAATCCGTGCCGGGCGGGGAGAAGCTGCCGCGCAAGCTGCTCGTCTCCTGGTATCGCGCCGCCGTCGCGGAGGAATCGCCGGCGCTGCTCGCGAGCAGCGTGCATCCCGGCGAGCGCTGGCTGTTCACCGTGCGGCTGCGCCGGCCGCACGGGCTCGTCAACCCGCACGGCTTCGACTACGAGGCGTGGCTGCTCGAGCGCGGCGTGGGCGCGACGGGATACGTCCGGAGCAAGGGAGAGCAGAGGAAGCTGGGGGATCGAGGCTCGTTTTCGGACGCGATCGAGCGCGCAAGGGAATCGGTCCGGGATCGCTTCCTAGTCGCGCTCGGACCGACACCCGCCGCGGGGATCCTTGCCGCGCTCGCGGTCGGCGACCAGCGCGCGATCTCCACCGAGGAATGGCAGCTCTTCAACCGGACCGGGGTGACGCACCTGATGAGCATCTCGGGGCTGCACGTGACGCTGGTTTCGGGCCTCGCCGCATGGCTCGTCGCCTTCGGCTGGCGCCGCGTTCCCGCGCTCGCACTGAGGCTGCCGGCGCGCAAGGCCGCCGCGCTCGCGGCGATCGTCGGCGCGCTCGGCTATACGCTCCTCGCCGGATACGGCGTGCCGGCGCAGCGCACGTTCTGGATGGTGAGCATCGTCGCGGCGGCGCTGTGGAGCGGGCAGATCGCCTCGCCGTGGCGCACGCTGGCGCTCGCCCTGGCGGTGATCGTCTGCTTCGATCCGTGGGCGATGCTCGCCCCGGGCCTGTGGCTCTCGTTCGGCGCGGTGCTGCTTATCTTCTACGGCGCTTCGGGCTGGAGCGCCCCGGGCTCGCGACTCTGGCAGTGGGGCAGGGTGCAGTGGGGAATCACGATCGGCCTCGCGCCCGCGGCGCTGCTTCTCTTCGGCCAGGTGTCGATCGCCGGGCCGATCGCCAACGCGGTAGCGATCCCGGTGGTGTCGATAGTCGTCACGCCGCTCGCGCTCTTCGCGGCGCTCGTGCCCGCGGATGCCTTGCTGCACCTCTCGGCTTGGCTGGTCGAGGGATTGCTGCAGTTTCTCGAATGGTGCGCGGCGCTGCCCGGTGCGCAGTGGCAGCAGCACGTACCCTCGCTGTGGAGCGTCCTCCTTGCTCTCGCCGGCACCGCCTGGCTGCTCGCGCCGCGCGGCGTGCCGTGGCGCGCCTGCGGCCTGGCCCTGATGGCGCCGGCTTTCTGCGTCGCGCCTGCCGTGCCGCGCGATGGCGAGCTGTGGCTGACGACGTTCGACGTCGGCCAGGGGCTCGCCGTGCTGGCGCGTACTCGCACCAGGACCTTGCTGTACGACGCGGGCCCGGCCTGGGCCCCCGAGTCCGACAGCGGCTCGCGCGTCCTGGTGCCGGCGATGCGCGGCGCAGGGCTCGAGCGGCTCGACATCGTCGTGCTCAGTCACGAGGACAGCGACCACATCGGCGGCGCGCTGAGCGTGCTGGAGAGCTTCGAAGTGGATACGCTGGCTTCGTCGCTCGAGGACGGGCATCCACTGCGCGGCATGGTCGCCGCGCCGCGCCGCTGCGCCGCGGGCGACGCCTGGGAGTGGGACGGCGTGCGCTTCGAATTCCTCAATCCGGTTCCCGCCGCGAACGCGAAGCGTAACGACCTGAGCTGCGTGCTGCGCATCGCGGCGCAAGGCGGCGCCATTCTGCTCACCGGCGACATTGAACGCGCAGCCGAGAAATCCTTGCTTGGCATGAAGCTGAAAAGCGACGTGCTGCTCGTGCCGCATCACGGCAGCCGGACTTCCTCCACGCCGGAATTCATCGCGGCCGTCGCGCCGCGCTGGGCGATCGTCGCTGCCGGCTATCGCAACCGCTTCGGCCACCCGCAGGGCGACGTGCTCGAGCGCTACCGCGCCGCGGGAGCCGAGGTCGCGCGCACCGACCTGCAAGGCGCGGTCAGCATCTCCCTGACGGATGCGGGGATCGACATCGCGACCGAGCGGCATCGCCGCGGACGGTATTGGCTACAATGATCCGGCGGATTTCCCGCATCCAGATAGGAGAGGGGACATGGCCAAAGACAGCGGCGTCTATCGCGTCACGGAAGTCATCGGCACGAGCAGCAGCTCCTGGGAAGACGCGGCGAAGAACGCGGTGAAGACCGCGTCGAAGTCGATCCGCGACCTGCGCATCGCCGAGATCACCAAGCTCGACGTGCGCATCGAGAACGGCAAGATTTCGCAGTTCCGCGCCCGGCTGTCGCTGTCGTTCAAGTACGAGGCCTGAGCTTCTGTTCACCGCGGTCGTGCGCGTCACCGGCGCCGGGCGCCTCGCGGACTTCCGCGAGCGCCTGCGCTGGCTGATGGTGCGCGACTTCGAGGCCGAGGGTTACACCGAGCACCACGCCGAGGACCGGCTCGAGTACCGATTCGAGCCGAAGCGAGGCATCCCTTTCCCCGTCTTCACCGAGGTTTCCGGGAATTTCCCCGAGCTGCGCGTCGAGGCCGAGTGGGACCATGACGGCGTGCGCGGCCGCGCCGTGATCGAGAACGGGCGTCTCGTCGAGGAGCACCACGACTCGAGCGGCGGCCCCGGCATCGAGATCGCGGTGGACGACGAGGGCCGCCTCGGGCTCGCCATGGTGGTGGAGAAGCGCGACGCCTGCTGCATCGGCTACGCCGCCACCGCCGAGCGTCACACCTTCTTCCGCTTCGTCGGCGGTGCGCTCGACCTGATCGACCCCGAGGAGCCCGACGTCGAGCTCGAGGACATGGCGCTCGCCTTCGTCGAGGAATGGATCTGGTACGACGAGGAGGAAGCGCCGGTCGAGCGCGCGCGCTACGCCAGCTACGGCTTTCCGGTGCGCGGCGCCAACCTGCGCTCGGAGAAGCTCGCGCTCCTGCGCGGCAGCGGCCAGTGCCATTCGTCCCTCGACGAGGCGGGTCGCGCGGCGCGCGAGGCGCTGGTGCGTGAATGGCTGAGCAAGTAGAGCCGCGCCGCCGCTCGGTGCAGTGCGCCTCGCCGAAGGGGCTGCACCGCATGGCGTATCTCGAATGGGGCGATCCGCGCAATCGCGACGTGCTCGTCTGCGTGCACGGACTGACGCGCTCGGCGCGCGACTTCGATGTCGTGGCGCGCTCGCTCAGCGACCATTACCGCGTGGTCTGCCCCGACATCGCCGGCCGCGGCGACTCCGATCGCCTCGCCGATCCGATGCTCTACATCGTGCCGCAGTACGCGGCCGACATGGTGACGCTCATCGCCCGGCTCGACGTCGAGTCGGTCGACTGGCTCGGCACCTCGCTGGGCGGACTGATCGGCATGGCGCTCGCCGCGCTGCCGGGCAGCCCGGTGCGCAAACTGGTGCTGAACGACGCGGGGCCCGTGGTCTCGCATGCCTCGCTCGAGCGCATCGGCGCCTACGTCGGACTGACGCCGACGTTTCCGACCTTCGACGAGGCGGTCAAGTACGTGCGCGCGATCTCCGCCCCGTTCGGCCCGCACAGCGACGAGCAGTGGCGCTTCCTGGCGTCGAACTGGGTGCGCCAGGACAAGGACGGAATGTGGCGGCCGCACTACGACCCGCGCATCGCCGAGCCCTTCAAGGCCAACATGCCGGCGGGCGACATGGAACTGTGGAGCCACTACGACGCGATCCGATGCCCGACGCTGGTCGTGCGCGGCGCGCAGTCGGATCTGCTGGCGAAGAAGACGGTGGAGGAAATGTCGCGGCGCGGGCCGAAAGCGAAGGTGGTCGAGATCGCCGGCGTCGGCCACGCGCCCACGCTGCTGCACGCCGACCAGGTCAAGGTGGTTCGCGATTTCCTGCTGGACGGCTCGACGTGAGGTTCCTCCTGCTGCTGTTCTTCGCCGGGAGCGTGCACGCGCAATCGACCTTGGACGCGGTGAAGAAAAGAGGCTTCGTGCAGTGCGGCGTCAACACCGGGGTCGCCGGCTTCTCGCAGCCGGATTCGAAGGGCGTCTGGCGCGGCATCGACGTCGATTTCTGCCGCGCGGTCGCCGCCGCGGCCCTCGGCGACGCGAGCAAGGTGCGCTTCACGCCGCTCACCGCGCAGCAGCGCTTCACCGCTCTGCAGTCGGGCGAGGTCGACATCCTCGCGCGCAACACCACCTGGACGCTGGGGCGCGACACCAGCCTCGGCCTCAACTTCGTCGGCGTGAACTACTACGACGGCCAGGGTTTCATGGTGCCGAAGAAGCTGAACGTGAAGAGCGCGAAGCAGCTGAATGGCGCCACCATCTGCGTGCAGCCCGGCACCACCAACGAGATCAACGTTGCCGACTGGTTCCGCGCCAACAAGATGAGCTTCAAGCCGGTGGTGATCGAGAAGCTGGAAGAGGTGCTGAACGCCTACTTCGCGGGACGCTGCGACGTCTACACCACCGATCACTCGGGGCTGATCGCGCTGCGCGCCACGCGCGCGACCAAGCCCGACGACCACGTCATCCTGCCCGAAATCATTTCGAAGGAGCCGCTCGGTCCGGCGGTGCGCCACGGCGACGACCGCTGGTTCGACATCGTCAAGTGGTCGCTCTACGCCATGATCGAAGCGGAAGAGCTCGGTCTTTCCCGCAAGAACATCGATCAACAGACCGCGAATCCTTCCGTGCAGCGCTTTGTCGGCGCGAGCGGCGACCTCGGCAAGGCGCTCGGCATCGACAACAAGTGGGCGTACAACATCGTCAAGCAGGTCGGCAACTACGGCGAGAGCTTCGACGCCAACCTCAAGCCGCTCGGCTTCGAGCGCGGCCTGAACCGCCTCTGGAACCAGGGCGGGCTGATGTACGCGCCGCCGATTCGTTAATCCGGGAGTCCGCATGTTCCTCTTCAAGAAGATCGTCGCGCCGCTCCTCTTTCCGCTGCCGCTGTGCTTTCTTCTCCTGGCGGTCGGTCTGGCGCTGCTCTGGTTCAGCCGCCGTCAGAAGACCGGCAAGCTGATCGCCACCTCCGGGTTCGCGCTGCTGGTCGTGATTTCCTATGGCTGGGTCTCCGACCCGCTGCTGCGGTCGCTGGAGCGCGCCTACGCGCCGCCGGGCGCGGCAGCGATAGCGCAGACCAAGTGGGTTATCGTCCTCGGCGGCGGCACGTCGTCGGATCCGGTGCTGCCGCTCACCGCGCGCATGACCGGTGGCACGCTCTCCCGGCTGATCGAGGGCATCCGCCTGCAGCGGCAGATTCCCGGCTCGCGCCTGCTGCTGTCGGGAGCGTCGGTGCTCGGTTCGGGCTCGGACGCGGAAGCGATGTCGGCCCTTGCCGCGGCGCTCGGCGTGGCGCCCGCCGCCATCGTCCTCGACGACGCCTCTCCCGACACCGAGAGCCAGGCGGCGAACGTGGCGCGCATCGTCGGCGACGAGCCCAGCGTCGTCGTCACCTCGGCGTACCACATGCGGCGCACGATCGCACTTTTCGCCAAGGCGGGAGTCAAGCCGGTCCCGGCGCCGGCGCAATATGTCGCGCAGGTGAATCGCGGCATCGGTCCGGGCGATTTCTACCCGGGCGTCGGCGGTCTAGTCAGCGCGCAGATCGTCGAGAACGAATACTTGGGGATTGCCTGGGCGAGGTTGACCGGCAGGCTTTAGCGCTCAGTCGGCCGTCGCCTTGGTCTCGCGCACCACGCGGCCCCACTTCTCGACCTCGGCGCGCACATAGTCGGCGGTTTCCTTGAGCGGCGCGGCGGTCGGCTCGAAGGCGAGCCCGTCGAGCCGCTCGCGCATCTCCGGCGCCTGCACCGCCTTCAGGATCGCGTCGTTCAGTTTCTGCACGATCTCGCGCGGCGTGCCGGCGGGAGCGAAGACGCCGACCCAGGTGTAGTCCTCCATGCCGGGATAGCCGAGCTCGTTCAGCGTCGGCACCTCGGGCATCTGCGGCAGGCGCTTCGCCGACGACACGGCGAGCGCGCGGAATTTGCCCGCCTTGATGTTGGACATCGGCCCCGAGCCCGCCATGCAGCCGATCGGCGGCTCGCCGGAGAGCAGGCCCGCCACCGCGGGGCCGGCACCCTTGAACGGCACGTGGGTGATGTCGGCTTTCCAGCGCACGTGGAACAGGTTCTCCGCGGTGAGGTGCGGCGTCGTGCCGGCGCCCGGTGAAGCGAAGGCGAGCTTCTGGCTCATCGCCGCCTTGCGCAGGTCCTCGAGCGTGTTCGCCGGGAATGAGGCGTTGACGAGGATGATGTTCGCCTGCTGCGCGACGATCGCGATCGGCAGCAGGTCCTTGATCGGGTCGTAGCCCGCGTTCTTGAAGAGCGACGGGTTGACCGCGTACGCGGAGGAATGGGTGAGCAGCGTGTAGCCGTCGGGCGCCGACTTCGCGACCTCGGTAGTGGCGACGTTGCCGCTCGCGCCGACCTTGTTCTCGACGATCACGGGCTGGCCAAGGATCTCGGAGAGCTTGGGCCCGATCAGGCGGGCGATGATGTCCACCGGCCCGCCGGGCGGGAAAGCGACGGCGACGCGGATCGGCTTCGACGGATACGACTGGGCGAACGCCGTGCTCGCCAGCAGGAACAGCGTGATCTTCAGCAGCGTCTTCATGGCTCCTCCTATTCGCTGACCGCGGCGGGCGCGATCGCTTCGATGTCGGTGACGACGTCGATGATCGCCGGGCGCTTGCTGGCCAGTGCTTTTTCCAGGGCGGCCTTCATCTCATCGGGCTTTTCAACGCGAATTCCCAACGCGCCGATATCGCTCGCGACGCGCGCGAAGTCGACGCTAGTGTACGTCCACAGCTCGCGCCCTTTCGCGGTCTGCTCGCCGCCGTAGGCGCGGTCGAAGCCGCGCTTCGACTGGTTGCCGCTCGAGTTGTTGTTGACCACCGTGACGGCGGCGATATTCCAGCGCACCGCCGTCTCGATCTCGCCGATGTGATACCAGAGTCCGGCGTCGCCGGTGAACGTGACCACCGGCCGGCCGGGCGCCGCGCACTTCGCACCCAGGCCGGCGGGGAACGCCCAGCCGAGATGCCCGGCGCTGCGGATGAAGCTCTGCGAGAGCGCGCGGGTGTCGTACATGCCGCCCATCCACATTCCGGCGTGGCCGGTGTCGGACAGCACGATCGCGTCGTCGGGCACGTGGCGCGAGAGCTCGGCGCAGATCCTTTCCGGACGGACCGGCGAGGCGTCGGAGGCGAGGGCCGCCTTGTACTTGTCCCGCCACTCATCGCAGATTTTTTTCACCTGGTCGATCCAGGCTTTGCGCTCCTGCCGCTTCGCCATCGTCAGGAGAAGGGCGAGCGTGGTCCTGGCATCGCCCAGGACCCCGGCCTTGAGCGGATAGTTGCGGCCGATCGTCTCCGGCTCGATGTCGATCTGCACCGTGGGCACGCCGATCTTCGGCACTGCCCAGGCGTGCGTCGTCATGCCGCCGGCCGACGTGCCGATGAAGCAGACGAGGTCGGCGCGCGCGACGATGCGGTTGGCGCTTTCGCGCGAATAGCTGCCGACCACGCCGACGTTGAGCGGATGCGTGCCGGGGATACAGTCCTTGCCGTTGAGCGAGGTCGCGACCGGAATCGACAGCGCCTCGGCAAGGGCGACGAGCTCCGCGCCGGCGCCAGAGGCGCGTACACCGCCGCCGGCGACGATGACCGGTCGTTCCGCCTTTTCGAGAAAACCAAGCAACCTTTTCAGCTCTGCTTCGTCGGGTCGCGGCCTGAACGGTGGAACGCGCGAGAACTGGGTTTCCACCAGCGGCTCCATGTCCGCTTCTTCCTGGTCGACCTGGCCTTCGTTGCCGCGGAACTGCAGGTGCACCGGGCCCGGCGCGCCGGAAGTGGCGACGCGGAACGCCTGGCGCACCATGTCAGGGAAGCGCTCGACCGCGTCGACGGTGGCGTTCCACTTCGTCACCGGCTCGAACGCCGGTACGTCGTCGATTTCCTGGTAGACCTTGCGGAACTTGGTCTTCGCGTCGCGGCCGCCAGTGAAGGCGATCACCGGCGAGTGGGCGAGATAGGCGTCGCGCAGGCCGGCCGCGAGATTGAGCGCGCCGACGACCTGCGCCATGCAGATGCCGGGCTTTCCGGAAGCGCGCGCGTAGCCGTCGGCCATATACGCAGCGGCTTTCTCGCCGTGGCAGTGGAGTCTCCTGATCTGCGTTCTTCGCTCCATTTCGGCGAACGTGCGGCGCAGGACCGCCGGCACCATGAAGACGTGCGACACGCCGTAGCCCGCCAGCATGTCCGCGAGCAGCTGCGCGCCGGTGAGCTTCATTTGATCGCCAGCGGATTGGTCGGCGAGCCGACCGCGCCGGTGATCGGGATCGCGGGGGCGACGAAAAGGAATTCGTAGGTCTTGTCGGCGGCGCAATCCTCGGCGAGCTCCTTGACGTAAAAGATCTCGCCCATCGTCATGCCCATGATCGGAATGGTGATCCAGTGCCAGGGCTGGTTGATGCCCTGCTCGGATTCGTTCGGCCGCACTTCGCAGCCCCAGGTGTCGGAAGCGAGCGCGGCGAGCTCGGTGCGCTTGATCCACTCCAGCGTCTCGAAGGAGAAGCCCGGCGCATCGCCGCCGGGATAGCCGTCCCAGCTTCCCGCCTCGAGCTTCGCTTCCATCTGCCCGGTGCGGACGACGACGAAGTCGCCGCGCTTCACGGTGACGTTCTGCATCTTCGCGGTCTTGTCGAGATCGGCAATGGTGATCGGATAGCCGTCGTCCAGCCATTTCTTGCCGAGCGCGCGCGCCACGTCGAGGAATACGCCGCGGCCGACCATCCGGTTCTTGGTCTTCTCGATGCCGCATTTCTGCGCGCCGTTTGACGTGACTTCGCGGCAGTCGTAGCCGTTCCACATGGAGTTCTCGTAGAAGATGTGGCCGAGGCCGTCCCACTGCGTGCCGCATTGCAGGGGCATGACCACCATGTCGTCGGCGGCGCGAATGCCGCGGTGGTCGAGCACGCCAGCGTAGGCGTCGGTGCCGGTGCGCAGCATGGTGTGCACGGGGTTGATGCGGCCCATCGCCGGGTACTTGCTCTTCGCGCCCTGCGGCCCGTGCTGGTCGAAGTTGAGCGCGAGGGAGATCACCTTGCCTTTCTTCACCAGGCGCGCCGCGGCGACGATGTCTTCGGGCTGCGTGAAATTGAGCGTGCCGATTTCGTCCTTCGGTCCCCACTTGCCCCAGTTCTTGTATTTCTCGGCGGCGTCGCGCAGGTCCTGGCGGGTAAGCTTACGGGCGGTCATGGCGGTTCATCCCAAGACGAAACAATTGGCGGTTCAGGCGCTCGCGGCCGCGCTGGTCATCGCCGCGGCTGCTTACCTGCTATTTAACACGCTCGCCAATCTCGAGGCGCGTCGCATCGCGAGCGGTTTCGCATTTCTGTGGCACGAGGCGGGGTTCGAGATCGGCGAGTCGGCCTTCGCCTACGGCGCGGCCGACAGCTACTTCCGGGCGCTGCTGGTCGGCCTGGCCAACACCTTCAAGGTCGCGGTTTTGGGCATCGTCGCCGCGACGGTGCTCGGCACCGCGATCGGCCTTTTTCGCCTGTCGGGGAATCGACTCCTCGCCGGTCTGTCGTCCTGTTATGTCGAGCTTCTGCGCAACGTGCCGCTGCTGGTGCAGCTCTTCTTCTGGTACGCGCTCATCACCGAAGGGTTGCCGGCGCCGCGCGAGGCGCTCTCGCCGCTGCCCGGCGTGTTCCTCACCAACCGCGGGCTCTTCTTCCCGACCTTCGGCGGCGTGCCGGAGCTGCAGGGCTTCAACTTCGCCGGCGGCGGCGCGCTCTCGCCGGAATTCGCGGCGCTGCTGATCGGCCTTTCGCTCTACACCGCGGCGTTCATCGCCGAGATCGTGCGCGCCGGCGTGCTCGCAGTGCGGCGCGACCAGTGGCACGCGGCGCAGGCCCTCGGCCTGGAACGGCGCGACGTGCTGCGCTATGTCGTCGCGCCGCAGGCGATGCGCATCATCGTGCCGCCGCTCACCAGCCAGTACCTCAACCTCACCAAGAACAGCTCGCTCGCGGTGGCGATCGGCTATCCGGATCTCGTCTCGATCGCCAACACCACCATCAACCAGACCGGGCAGGCGATCGAAGGCGTGACGATCATCATGGCGGTGTACCTGACGATCAGCCTGGCGATCTCGGCGCTGATGAACCGCTACAACGCCCGGCTGCGATGAAAAAGATCCTGAATCTTTTTCTGTTCATCCTGATTTGCTATTGGGGATGGAAGTTCGTGGGCTGGGCTCTCGTGCGGGCGGTGTGGCAGCCCGACCCGCAGGCCTGCCGCGCTGCGAGCGGCGCGTGCTGGGGGTTCATCGTCGAGAAGCATCGCCTGATCGCCTTCGGCACCTATCCGTACGAGGAGCATTGGCGGCCAGCCCTGTCCAGCGTGCTTCTCGTCGCCCTCTGGATCCTGACCGCCGTTGTCCGGCGCTGGTGGCTGATTCCCGCCTGGATTCTCGGCCTCATTTCCATTGGCGTCCTCATGTGGGGCGGCGTGTTCGGCCTGCCGTACGTGGAGAACGAACGCTGGGGCGGGTTGATTCTCACTTTGCTTCTCACCACCTTCGGTCTCGCGTTCGCCTTTCCCTTATCGATTCTCCTTGCGCTTGGAAGGCGATCCACCTTGCCGCTCGTGCGCGCGCTGTGCGTCGCGTACATCGAGCTGATCCGCGGCGTGCCGCTGATCAGCGTGCTGTTCATGGCTTCGGTGATGCTGCCGCTTTTCCTGCCGGCGGGAGTGTCCGTCGACAAGCTGCTGCGCGCGCAGATCGCCCTGATCCTGTTTGCCGCGGCGTACCTCGCCGAGGCGGTGAGGGGCGGGCTGCAGGCGATTCCCGGGCACCAGTACGAAGCTGCGGATGCCCTTGGATTGAACTACTTTCAATCCACTTCTTGGATCATCCTGCCGCAAGCATTGCGCATCGCCGTGCCGCCGCTGGTCAACACCTGCATCGGCTTTTTCAAGGACACGTCGCTGGTGCTGATCATCGGCCTGTTCGACCTGCTGTCGACGATCAAGGTATCGCTCAGCGACCCGGCGTGGACCGGATTCGGCGTCGAGGCCTATCTCTTCGCCGCGGCCGCGTATTTCATCTTCTGCTATTCGATGTCGCTCTATAGCCGGAGGCTGGAAGTGTCCGCCGGCCGATTCGGCCGGTGATCCACTTGACCGAGCGGCGCGCCCGCTCGGCGACGGTGGCGAGCGGAATCTGCCGATAGTCGTCGTTGAAGACCTCGAAGCTGTAGTCGCCGCGATAGCCGTTGCCGTCGAGGATGCGCACCAATTCGACGACCTGCTCGCTGTGCACGCCTTCGCCCGGGAAGACGCGGTAGTGGCGCGCGGTTTCCATGCGGTCCTGCGGCGAGCGCGTTTCCTGCCACAGGAAATCGGAGAGCTGCACCAGGAACACTTTGCGGGGATCGATCTCTTTCGCCGCGCCGATTTCTCCGCCGTTGGCGATCGCGTGATACGAGTCGACGCACAGGCCGAGGTTCGAGCGGTCGGCGTCCTGGACGATCTCCCACGCCTGCGTGAGCAGGTTGACGTGCCGGCCCCAGGAAAGCGCCTCGTAGGCGACGCGGATGCCGAGCGGCAGGGCGAGCATGGCGAGCTTCTGCAGGTCCCTCTTCAGGGCCTCGGGCTCGCCGGAGGCGTGCGCCGAGCTGGACGAGCAGGCGAGCAGGACGCGCGAGCCGAGCGCGCGGCACATTTTGAGCATGCTCTTCGCGATGTCCACCTTGTAGGCGTGCAGGTGCCCGGACAGCCCCTCGAAGTCGCGCAGCACCTGGAAGCCGGTGACGCGCAGGCCGCTCGAGCGTACCGCGGCGACGGCCGCCGCCTCGCCGCCGGGATGGCCGACGATGTCCGTGGCGTTGAGCATCACCTGCGTGAAAGCGGCGGCGCGGATCGAGGCGAGCTTCGCTTCCAGCGTCCCTGCCTGGGTGATGGTGTCCATCCCGAAGTGATCGAGATTCACAGGTGGCTCACGACCAGCTCGAAGGTGACGCCGCCGAGGTACACCTGCGTCAGCGCGCCCTTGTCGCTCGGCTGCACCGAGCCGCGGTCGATGAAGACGATGCCGCGCTCCTTCAGCGCGCGCGTGGCGTCCGGAATGTCGGGCGCGCCGAGGCCGACGCGCACCAGCCCTTCCTCCCAGTGGATTTCTTCCGAGCCCGGCGGCGGCTCGATCAATTGCAGGTAGAACTTGCGGCACGGGCTCTCGAGCAGCGTGCCCTTGGGCAGCACGCCGAAGTACTGGCCGCGCGGCAGCTCGGTGAAGCCGAACAGGTTCTCGTAGAAGTCGCGCCAGTCCGCGGTGCGGTCGTTGTGGATCGCCTGCACCACGCCGAACCAGTGCAGGCCTGACAGCGGCGGCGGGTTCCTGTTCGTCTCGTTGAGGAAGACGAAGTCCACGTCGTAGATCGAGAAGTCCTTATAGCGGTCGACGAAGTAGATGAGGCTCTCGCCGACGCCGTGGATGCCGGGGATATTGAGCTCCATCGCCGAGGCGCGGGTCGGCATGTCCCAGGCGCCGAGGTCGAGCGAGTGCTTGTGGGCGAACGCCGCGTCGCGCACGCGCAGCGCCATCGCCGACAGCACCGGCGTGGCGCCCGCCGCGTCGTTCGAATTCACCACCAGGTTCATGGCCCCCTGGCGGTAGAGCATCACCTCCCGCGAGCGGTGGCGCGCCACCGCGGCGAAGCCCATCTTCTGCAGCAGCGCGCCGAACTCCTGCGGCTTGGAGGTCGCGTATTCGACGAACTCCAGGCCATCGATACCGATGGGGTTGGACGGCTCGGGGAGCGGTTCGGGGGTTGCCATGGAATTAGCGAGCCTGTTAAATTACCTTGCGATGTCGTTAATTTCAAGAGTGGAGGCGCCGCGGTCGGCCGCGATGCGCAAGCCGAAGGCGCCGGAGGCGAATCGGGCGCGCATCGTGGAGGCGGCGATCGACGAGTTCGCCTCGCGCGGCTTCAAGGGCGCGAGCATGGATGCCATCGCCGCGCGCACCCATACCACCCGGGCGCTGATCAACTACTACTTCGGCAGCAAGGAGAAGCTCTACATCGCAGTGCTGGAGCAGGTGTACGCCGAGATCCGCGACGCCGAGAGCGAGCTCGACCTCGACCACCTGCCCCCGGTCGACGCGGTGCGCCGCATCGTCGAGTTCACCTACAACTACTACGTCGAGCACGAGGGGTTCGTCCGCCTGGTGGTGGCGGAGAACCAGGCGCGCGGCCAGCACTTGCGCAAGTCGCGCGCGATGCGCACCCTCAACCGGCCGATCATCGACCGCTTGGCCGACGTCATCGCCCGCGGGCAGAAGCAGGGCGTGTTCCGCCGCGATATCGACCCGGTCGAGGTGCACAAGGCGATCGCCGCGCTCGGCATGTTCAATGTCACCAACCAGTACACGTTCGGCGCGATCTTCCAGCGCGAGATGGGCGCGAAGGGAAATCTCGCCGGGCGGCGTGAAATGGTCACCGAAGTCATCGTCAGCTACTTACAGAGGAGAGAAGCACCATGAAGATGAACCGACGTACGGCGCTGCAAGCGGGCGCCGCCCTTGCCGCGAGCGCGGCGATTCCTGCCTGGGCGCAGGCCAAGCCGACGCTGCGCTTCGCCGCGGTGTTCTCGGACAAGGACATCCGCGCCGACATGGTGCGCATGCTGGCGAAGGAGGTCGGCGGCGATTTCAACGTCGAGACCTTCTTCAACGCGTCCCTGTTCAAGCAGGGCACCGAGCTCGTCGCCCTGCAGCGCGACAACCTGGAGATCGGCAACATCGCGCCGCAGGACATCTCCAAGCAGCTCCCGGCGTGGTCGCTGCTCACTTCGGCGTATCTGTTCCGCGACGCCAATCACCTGACGCACTTCTGGTCGAGCCCGCTCGGCGCGCAATACAAGAAGGAGGCCGAGGAGCAGGTGAAGATCAAGATTCTCGGGCCGACGTTCTTCGGCACGCGCCAGGTCGGCCTGAAGCCGAAAAAGAAGATCAGCACGCCGGCCGACCTTTCCGGCGTCAAGCTGCGCATGCCGCCCGGCGACGCCTGGCAGCTGCTCGGCCGCTCGCTCGGCGCGAACCCGACGCCGATGGCCTACGCCGAGACCTACACCGGCCTGCAGACCGGAGCGATCGACGGCCAGGACAACCCGCTGCCGAACGTGCAGAACATGAAGTTCTACGAGGTGATGTCGCAGATCGTCCTCACCTCGCACCTGGTTGGTTACGACCTGCTGGCGGTGAACCTCAAGGCATGGAACGCCATGGGCGCGGCGAAGCAGAAGTCCTTCCAGGCGGCGGCCGACAAGGCGATCGCCTGGAGCGCGGCCGAGCACCTGAAGAGAGAAGCGGAGCTGGCGGACGGATTCAAGAAGCAGGGGCTCGAGGTGTACGCGCCCGACGTCAACGCCTTCCGCGCCTACGCGCAGAAGGTGTACCTCGCCTCCGACGAGGCGAAAGAATGGCCGAAGGGCATGCTCGAGAAAATCAACGCGTTGAAGTAGATGTTGCGCTGGTTACAGCGCCGGGCGGAGAACATCGCTGCGGGCCTGCTCGCGGCGATGTTCCTCGCTTTCGTCATCCAGATCGTCTTCCGTTACGTGTTCAACTTCCCGGTGGGCTGGGCCTCCGAGCTCACGGTCGCGACCTGGCTGTGGCTGGTGCTCTTCGGCTCGGCCTTCGTGCTCGGCGAAAAGGAGGAGATCCGTTTCGATCTCATCTACAGCGCGGTGGGCCCGCGCAAGCGCATCGGCATGGCCATCGTCTCCGCGCTGGCGATCGTCGTCCTCTACGGGATGTCGTTCAAGGCGTCTTTCGACTACGTGAGCTTCATGAAGGTCGAGAAGGCGTCGTACCTGAAGATCCGCATGGACTGGATGTACTCGATCTACGTGATTTTTCTGGCCGCGATCATCGCGCGCTACGTCTGGCTGCTGTCGCGGTTGCTGCGCGGCCGGGATCCCGAGGCGGGCGACGTCACCAAGGTGAGCTCGGGGCTGTGACGACCGCGTTCGCGCTGTGCCTCGTGGCGATCGTGGCGCTCAGCCTGCTCGGGCTGCCGATCGGCCACGCGATGATCGCCGGCTCGATCCTGTACCTCTACGCGAAGGGCATCGACCTCGGCACCGCCGCCGAGCAGCTCCTGAACGGCATGTACTCGAGCTACCTGCTGCTCGCGATCCCGCTCTTCATCCTGGCCGCGGAGTTCATGAACAGCGGCAGCATCATGGACCGGCTGTTGCGCTTCTGTAACGCACTCGTCGGCCGCTGGCGCGGCGGCCTCGCCCACGTCAACGTCGTGCAGAGCATCATCTTCGCCGGCATGTCGGGCTCCGCGCTCGCCGATGCGGCGAGCTCCGGCAAGGTGATGCAATCGCTGATGACGCGCGACGGCAAGTACACGCCGGCCTTCGCCGCCGCGCTGACGGCGGTGTCATCGGTCATCGGGCCCATCATCCCGCCGTCCATCCCGATGGTGCTCTACGCGCTGATCTCGGATACCTCGATCGCCTACCTGTTTCTCGGCGGCGTTATCCCGGGACTGCTTCTGGGTGGCGTGCAGATGGGCATGATCGCCGCGGCCGCCCGGCGCCGGAACTTTCCGGTGGAGGCCAAGGTGCCGCTGCGCGAGTTGCCGCGCGTGACCTGGGAGGCCTTCCCGGCGCTGATGATGCCGGTGATCCTCTTCGGCCTGCTCTATTCCGGCGTGACGACCCCCACCGAGGCGGCCGCCGCCGCGGCGGCCTATTCGCTGCTGGCTTCGGCGATCCTCTACCGAAGCGTGCGCTGGGGCGACATCTACAAGTCGCTCCTTGGGAGTGCGCGCATCACCATCTCGATCGGCATGCTGATCGCCGGCGCGCTGGTCTTCAACTACGTGGTCACCGTCGAGAACATTCCCAAGACGGTCGCGGCCGTGCTCAAGGCCTACGAGCTTTCGCCATTCACGTTCCTGCTCCTCGCCAACATCATCCTGCTGATCCTCGGCTGCTTCCTGGAGGGCACCACCATCCTGCTGGTGATCGTCCCGGTGATGCTGCCCACCGCGGCTGCACTGGGAATCGACCTGGTCCATTTCGGCGTGGTGGTGGTCGTCAACATCATGATCGGCCTGGTGACGCCGCCCTACGGCCTGCTGCTGTTCATGATGGTCAAGATCGGGGAAGTGAGCCTCACCGAGCTGGTGAAGGAAGTGCTGCCATTCCTCTGGGTGATGATCGGCGCGCTCGCGCTGATGACCTTCATCCCGGAAATCGTTCTCTTCCTGCCGAAGCTCTTCGGCTACAAGGGTTGACGTGCTGGGCAAGGCCGCCATCGCCATGTGGTGGGAGGTTGCTCCGGAGGTGCGCACCGAGTGGGAGGAATGGCACACGGTCGAGCACATGCCCGAGCGCCTCTCCATTCCGGGATTTCTGCGCGGCTCCCGCTGGGTTTCGGCAGAGTCGTATTTCGTTCTGTACGAGACGACGGAGCTCGCCGTCATCACTTCCGGGCCATACCTCGACCGCCTCAACAATCCGACGCCCTGGTCGCGAAAAATGATGCCCCATCATCGCAACATGGCGCGCAGCCTCTGCCTGGTGCGCGCCAGCCACGGCCACGGCCTTCCGGGGATCATGGCGACGCTGCGCTTCTCCCGCGGCAAGGATCTGCCGCAGCTGCCTTCCACCAAGGGGGTCACTGGCGCGCATCTGCTGGAGGCGCAACCGATGCCGGCCGCGACCGTAGAACAGCGCATCCGCGGCGGCGACGCCACGGCCGACTGGGTCTTGCTCGTCGGCGGCTATGATGCGGGAGCGGTCGAGCAAGCCGCGCGGCAGCCCGGCGAGGCTGTGCGCGGCATCTATCGCCTTTCCTACTCTCTGGCCAGAACATGAAGAAATCCATCTACGTCCTGAACGGCCCCAACCTGAACCGGCTCGGCAAGCGTGAGCCGGAGATCTACGGCAAGACGACCCTCGCACAGGTCGAAGCGCTATGTCGAAAAACTGCGGGCAAGTGGCCGCTCGAGTTCAGGCAGTCGAACGCAGAGCACGAGCTTATCGACTGGATCCATGAGGCGATCGACAAGGGAGCGGCGATCGTCATCAATCCCGCGGGCTTCACCTTCACCTCGGTCGCGATCATGGATGCGCTGAAGATGTTCCCCGGGCCGATCGTCGAGCTGCACATCAGCAACGTGCACAAGCGCGAGGCGGTCTACCACAACTCGCTGATGTCGGCGGTCGTGACGGCCGTGATGATGGGCCTTGGCGTCGATGGCTACCGCACCGCGGTCGAGGCCATGGTGCGCCGGCTCCAGGCGAAGTAGTCGCATGACGTGAGTATTCTCTGCGGCCTCATCGGCGCGGGCATCCAGGGCTCGCGCTCGCCGGCGCTCCACCAGGCGGAGGCGCGGGCACAGGGCCTCGACCTGACCTACCGGCTGATCGATCTCGAGGTCCTGCGCGTCGGCATCGAGGCGCTGCCGCGCTTGCTCGACGACGCTGTGCGCCAGGGCTACGCCGGCCTCAACATCACGTTTCCCTGCAAGCAGGCGGTCATGCCGCTGCTGTTCGGCGTCTCGGAAGAGGCGCGCGCCATCGGCGCGGTCAACACGGTCGTCATCGCCGGCGGAAAATCGGCGGGACACAACACCGATGGTCCGGGCTGGGCCTGGGGTTTCCGCCGCGCGCTGCCGGACGCGGATGTCTCGCGCGTCGCCCTGCTCGGTGCCGGCGGCGCCGGCTCGGCGTGCGCCGACGCGGTCCTGCGCCTCGGCGCGCGCGAGCTCGTGGTCGTCGATCGCGAGGCCGAGCGCGCCGCCGATCTTGCCCGGCGCATGAATGCGATCCACGGCGCGCGCTGCTCGGCTGCGATCGACATCGCGCAGGCGCTTCGCGGCGCGAGTGGCCTCATCCATGCGACGCCGACCGGCATGGCAGGGATCCTGGGCATGCCGCTGCCGCAGTCATTGCTGCGCCGCGGGCTGTGGGTCTCCGACATCGTCTACGTCCCTCTCGAGACGGAATTGCTGAAGGCGGCGAAGCGCGCCGGCTGCCGAATCATGGATGGCGGCCACATGAATGTCGGCCAGGCCCTCGGCGCGTTTCGTCTTTTCACCGGACGCAATGCGGACCCGGCGCGCATGGACGCCCACTTTCGCAGCCTCGGATGAGCTCCGGTGCGCCTGTGAAGCCGATCAGGATCCGCGGCGCGCCGGCCGCTGGCGGACGGTTGCCGCTGCTCTGCGCGCCGCTGGTCGCCGCGAGCCGGGACGGACTGCTTGCCGAAGCCGCGGCCGCGGTCGCGGCGCAATGCGACATCGTCGAATGGCGGGTCGATTTCTTCGGCGAGATCGGCAACACCGCAGCCGTCGTCGAGGCGGGAACGGCGTTGCGCGCGGTGCTGGGGGGCATGCCGGTGCTCTTCACGCGCCGCTCGGCGGCCGAAGGCGGCGAGCCGGTGCCGATTTCGGAGGCGGCAGTGCTCGAGCTCTACGACGAGATCTGCGCGTCAGGCTGCGTCGACCTGGTGGACTACGAAATGAGCAACGGCGCGGCGTCGGTCAAGGCCGTGCGCGACGCGTCGCGCCGCCACGGCGTCGGTCTCGTCTGCTCGTACCACAACTTCGACGCCACGCCGCCGCTGCCCGCGCTCGCCGCGGAGTTTCGTCGCGCGCAGGCCATGGAGGCCGATGTGGCGAAGGTTTCCGTGATGGCGCGGGCGCAGGGCGACGTATTGGCGCTCCTGGCCGCGACGCAACAGGCGTCCCGCGAGCTCGAGCCGGCGCTCATCGCCGTGTCGATGGGCCCGCACGGCGCACTCAGCCGGGTCATCGGCTTCGCCTTCGGCTCGGCGCTGACCTTCGGCGTGGCGTCGGGCGCCTCCGCGCCCGGCCAGCTGCCGATCGCCGAGCTGCGCACCGGGATCGAGGCCGCGAGAAAGGCGCTCGGATCGTGAAGCGGGGAATCGGCCTCGCGGCGCTCACCGTCCTCGAGCTGCCGCACCACGAGCTGGTCAGCGTCGCCGCGCAGGCGGGCTATTCGCACGTCGGCCTGCGCTTGCGCCCGGTGGCAGGCCAGCCCTACCTGCATGCAATCGACGAAGCTGCCATCGCCGCGCGCCTCGCCGACACCGGCGTGCGCGTGCTCGACGTGGAGGTGTTCCGCCTGGAGGGCGATACCCGCATCGCCGACTTCGAGCGGGACATCGCGATCTCGGCGCGCCTCGGCGCGAGCCAGCTGCTCGTGCACGGCGCCGACGCGGAGCACGCTCGCCTGGTCGAGAGTTTCGGCCGCCTTTGCGACCTCGCAGGCCGTTACCGACTCGCCGCAAACCTCGAACCCATGCCGTGGGTCGACATCTCCACGGTGGCGAAGGCGAAGCGCGTCGTCGACGACGCCGGCAGGAAAAACGGCGCGGTGCTGGTCGACGCGATTCATTTTTTTCGTGCCGACAATCGCCTGGACGAGCTGCGCGACCTGCGCCAGAACTACCTGCAGTTCTGCGACGCGACGGCCGAGCGCCCGAGCGAGACGGCGGAGCTCATCCGCCAGGCGCGCGGCGACCGGCTGCCGCCAGGCGAGGGCGGTCTCGACCTCCAAGGGCTTCTTGCTTCTGTTTCCGGAGACCTTCCGCTTTCTCTGGAGGTTCCCATGGCGCGGTCCCTGCCGCCGCTGGAGAAGGCAAAGCTCGTCTACCGCGCGACCCTCGACGTCCTCACGCGCGCCGGCTAGCGGCGTTCCAGTTGCGCTCCAGGTTGGCGATGAGGGCGGGACTGAGATGGCAGTCGGCCTGCTCGCGGACATACACCGCCATGTAGCGGCGGAAGGCGTCGAGCGGTTCCTCGCCGGCGCGGATGGCGCGCCGGTTGCCGGCGGCGCTCACCACCCCTGAGCTGGTCAGCCGCTCGACGATGCGTTCGATCGCGGCGTCCATTTCCCGCGGCGGCACCAGCTCGTCGCAGATCATGCGTCCTTCCGGACCCGAGCAGTCGATGCGCAGCTCGTTGAGGATCGCGCGGCGCGTGATGCGATCGCCGACGAAGCGCGGCAGGCGCAGGTTGGCGGCGCCGGGGATGATGCCTTCCTTGCGCGCCGGCAGCGTGAGGTAGGCGTCTTCCGTGGCGAGGGTGTAGTCCATGGTCAGCAGGATCTGGCAGTGGCCGCCGATGGCGAAGCCCTCCACCGCGGCGATCCAGAGCTTCTCCATGCTCTTGACTTCGGGCGACGCGTCGGGAAAGGCCACGCCGCGATAGAACTTGTTGACGAAGCCGAAATCGCGGATCAGGTACCAGAGGAAGCGGATCTTTCCCTGGTAGAGGTGCGTGAGGTTAATGCCCGCGCCGAACAGGCGCCGCCCGGCGTACTTCGGATGCTCGACCGTGCCGCCGCGCAGCACGCACACCTCGCTTTTCGGATCGAGGAGCGCGAGGTCGACCGCGATCTCCATGGCTTCGAGCGTGGTCTCGTCTTCGGCATTGAGGAAACGCGGATTGCTCATGGTCAGCACCGCCGCCTTGCCCTGGCGCTCCAGTCGCGCGCCGGGAAGTTCCAGCAAGCCTCTTTTTTCGAAATCCTTCCTGTATTCACTGCTTCGCGGATGCGGCAGGAGCATCGCATGGCAGAGATGCGCGCCGGCCGCGGGATCGGCGAGCACGCCGGCAAGGAACTCGCCCTGCCTGCGCTCGGCGCCCTGCTTGTCGCGCTGCGCGCGGCCGGCTTCGGCTGCCAGTTCCTTTCGCGAAGGAAAGAGGTCGGGAAACTGATCGGCGCCGCGCGCGCAGAGCTCGTCGATCCGCACGAAACGGGTGCGGCGCTCGGTCAGTCGGTCGTAGGCATCGAGGGCTTGGGCGGCTGTTACCATGGCGTGGAATTATGAACTTCTATATCGTCGACGACGATCCCGAGGTCTTGACGATTCTCACGCGCCTACTCGAGGAGGCCGGGCATCGCGTCGAGGCTGCTCCTTCTGCACTGACCGCGCTGAAGCAGATCCCGCTGTCGCGACCGGACTGCGTCATCACCGACCTGATGATGCCGGAGATGGACGGCTTCGAGCTGATTCGCAAGCTCCGGGAGCGGCACGAGCTTGCCGACGTCAAGATCGTGGTTCTGTCAGCCAAGGGCTACGACTTCGACCGCCGCCGCGCCAAGCAGCTCGGCGCCGACGGCTACCTGACCAAGCCGATCCAGCGCGACACGCTGCTGGAAGCGATCGCCGGCATCGTCTCCAACCAGATGCTGGTGACCTATTGGGGCGTGCACGGCACGCTGCCCACGCCCGGCGAGGCCTACGTGCGATATGGCGGCAATACTCCGTGCGTCAGCGTCGAGATCGGCGACGAGCCGCTGACCATCTTCGACTGCGGCTCGGGCATCAAGCGCCTTTCCGACGCGATCATGGAGCGCGGCGCGCAGCGACTCTCGGCCCGGATCTTCATCTCGCACACGCACTGGGACCACATCAACACCATTCCCTTCTTCGCGCCGCTCTACATCCGCGGCAACCAGATCGACGTGTTCGGACCGCACCAGGGCGACCTCACGATCGCCAGCGCGATCAGCGCCCAGATGGAGAGCGTCTACTTCCCGGTCACGGTACGCGAGTTCGGCGCGCGGCTGGTCTGCCGCGACCTGCGCGAGGAACGCCTGGAATTCGGTCCATTGCGCATCGACACCATGCTCCTCAGCCATCCCGGCACCTGCCTTGGCTACCGCCTGAGCGCCCGCGGACGGTCGATCTGCTACATCACCGACAACGAGCTCTACCCGCCCGGCAGCTCGCGGCATAACACCCGCTATGTCGAGCAGCTCACCGCGTTCGTGAAAGAGACAGACCTCCTCATCACCGACACGACCTATCGCGACAGCGAGTATCCGAGCAAGGCCGACTGGGGGCATTCGGCGGTGAGCCAGGTCGCCGACCTCGCGGCGCGCGCCAAGGTGAAGCGGCTGCACCTCTTCCACCACGACCCGGACCAGACCGACGACGCCATCGACACCAAGCTGCGCGAGACGCGCGAGGCGCTGCAGCGGCTCGGCTCTGACGTGAACTGCGACGCGCCGGCCGAGGGCAGGTCGCTCTCGATCTGACTATTTCTGGCGCGGGTTGTGCAGGCCGGCGTCCGGCGCTCGGAATTTCCCCGAGCGGATCTGGCCGATCATCTTCGCGAGGGCCTGCGCGGCGTTGCCCACCTCGGTGAACAGGTCGCGATCGGCGTCCAACGCCTGGTGGCTGGTGGCGTAGGGCTCGTAGTAGCCGATATAGGTCCCGATGGCGGCCTGCGTGCCGGCCTGGTGTAACCCCATGCTCGCCAGCCAGCTGGTCAGGATCTGCCGCACGTTTTCCGGTCCCTCGGCGTCGCCGTGGGCGAGTACCGCGAAGGCGCGGCCGGCGAGATGCCGGGGATAGTCCCAGCCCTTCAGCTCGATCTCCTTCGCCCGCCTCGGCTCCTTGCCGTGCGTGGTGGTCGGGTCCGGGTTGCCGCCGTCGGCGCAGACCAGACGGTCCATCATCAGCTTCAGGCTCGAGCTCACCTGGTACCAGTTCACCGGCGTGATCACGAACACGCCATGCGCCGCCGCCCATCGCGGGTAGATCTCGTTCATCCAGTCGTTGGTCTGGCCCATGGCGTGGTTCGGATAGCAGCTGCACGGCCAGTGGCAAAGCGGCATCGCGGTCGAAACGCAGGTCTTGCAGGGATGGATCACCTTCCACGGCTCGTCGGCAAGCGCCGACAGGTCGAGGGGGTCGGTGTCGATGCGCAGCCGGCGCAGCGCCGCGATCGCGTGGTTCGCGAGCCGCCGCGTCTTCGAGACCTCGCCCGGGCAGGTGTGCTCGCTGCGCGTCGCGCCGCTCACCACCAGCACGCGCGAGCGGGAGCGGGGATTGCGCTGCTTCTTCTCGGCCGCGCGGATCGCCTCATGCGCCGCCAGCCATTCCACCGGCAGCTTGAAGGCCTGGATGGAAAAATCCTTCCCCGCCGGGCGCGTTCGCGGCGACTTGCGGTACTCGATGTAGCCGTCCCAGGCGATGTCGCAGACCTTGTCCAGCTCGGCCTTCACCGCGTCGAAAGCCGGATCCTGGAAGCGATCGAAAAAGCGCTCCCGGAACTGCTGCGGCGTGAGCGGCACGTACTTGGAGAGCTTGCGCACGTCGATCTTCTTCATGCGGGATCCTGGCGGTAGAAGAGCTTCAGTTGATCGTACACGTCGGGGTAGCGGCGCCGCATTTCGCGGGGATCCTCGAAGAACGCCTCGCTGACCACGGCAAAGAACTCCGAGGGATGCTCGCTGGCGTAGGGATCGAGCCAGGTATCCCGGCCACGCTCGACCGCGTCGCACAAGCCTTCGTAGGCCTCGTCGAGCGCCTTGCGCCAGGCGCGCGCGTCCATGCCGGCATGCAGCGGCGGCTTGCCGTCCGCGATGCCGTCGAGCATGTCGAGCTTGTGCGCGAACTCGTGGAGGACGACGTTCATGTGGGGGTCGTGCGCGGTGGCGTCCCAGGAGAGCACCACCGGGCCGCCGGGCATCGCCTCGCCCGCCAGCTCGTCCTCCCATTCGTGCACCACGCCGTCTTCGTCGAGCTCGGTGCGCTGCACCCGGAAGTCGCCGGGATAGACGACGATGCCGGTCCAGCCCGAATACCAGTCGAGGCCGAGCTCGAGGATCGGCAGGCAGGCCTGCGCGGCGATCGAGACGCGCATCGCGTCGGTGAGCGCGAGGCCCTGCACCGCCGTGAACTGCTTTTCCGCGAGGAAGACCAGGGCGAGATCCTTCAGCTTCCGCTCCGCGGGGGGGCTGCGGGGCAGGAAGGGCAGGCGCGGCCAGAGCGCGTCGTCCATGCGGTGGTTGCGAAGCACGCGCCTGCGTCGCCAGTCGGTGAGCCAGCCCATTCCGTAAAATAGCGCATGCGCTCGGCAAATCTCCGCGTCGTCCAGCCGCTGGACAGCGCCGCGGCCCTCGACCCTGTCGCCGGCGGGCTGGTCGGCGAGGAGCGCGCGCTCGTGCAGCGGGCGCTGGAGTACGCCGAGCCGCTCTACCGGGCGGAGAAGCTCTCCACCGGCGAGTCGACCTGGGACCACGCCCTGGGCCTGGGCGCCAACCTGGCGGCGATCGGCGTCGATGCCACCGGCCGTGCCGCCGGGATCCTCTTCGCCGCGCCCAAGCACCTGGAGGACGTCGCGCCGCTGGCCGAGCGCTTCGGCAAGCCGGTCGCCGAGCTCGCCCAGGGGGTGGAGAAGCTCTACCAGCTGCGCGTCGCGACGCGCGCCAGCCCCGAGGCGCAGAACGAAGTGCTGCGCAAGATGGTCCTCGGCATGGTCGAGGACGTGCGCG
The DNA here is from genome assembly GCA_001644455.1 of Betaproteobacteria bacterium SCGC AG-212-J23. Taxonomy (GTDB): domain Bacteria; phylum Pseudomonadota; class Gammaproteobacteria; order Burkholderiales; family SG8-39; genus SCGC-AG-212-J23. The sequence continues at coordinate 14,790 of LSTF01000031.1, read as the reverse complement.
TGGTACTGATCCGCCTGGCGAGCCGGACCCAGTCCCTCAGGTTTTTCACGAAAACCGCTTCCCCCGACCGGGAAGGCTACGCAAGGGAGACGCTGGATATCTACGCGCCGCTCGCCAACCGCCTCGGCGTCTGGCAGCTCAAGTGGGAACTCGAGGACCTTTCCTTCCGCCTCCTCGAGCCCGAGCTCTACAAGCGCATCGCCTCGATGCTCGACGAGAAGCGCATGGAGCGCGAGCGGTACATCGCCGAGGCGATCCAGATCCTTTCATCCGAGCTGAAGAAACTGGCGGTCGTGGGAGAAGTCACCGGACGGCCGAAGCACATCTATTCGATCTGGAACAAGATGCGCAAGAAGGCGGTCGACTTCTCCGAGGTCTACGACGTGCGCGCGCTGCGCGTCATCGTCCCCGAGGTGAAGGACTGCTATGCCGCGCTCGGCGTGGTGCACAACCTCTGGCACCCGATCCCGAGGGAGTTCGACGACTACATCTCGCGGCCGAAGGACAACCTCTATCAGTCGCTGCACACCGCGGTGATCGGTCCCGGCGGCAAGACGCTGGAGGTGCAGATTCGCACCGAGGCGATGCACCGGCAGGCCGAGTACGGCGTCGCCGCGCACTGGCAGTACAAGGAGAAGATCAAGTCCACGAAAGCCTTCGAGGAGAAGATCGCGTATCTGCGCGAGCTGCTCGCATGGCGCGACGAGGTCGCCGACTGGCAGTCCACCACCCGCCAGGCGCGCCTCGACGACACGGTGTACGTGCTGACGCCGCAGGGCAAGGTCGTCGACCTGCCGGTGGGCTCGACGCCGATCGACTTCGCCTACGCGCTTCATACCGACCTCGGCCACCGTTGCCGCGGCGCGCGCGTCGACGGCCAGATCGTCACGCTCGACACGCCGCTCGCGAGCGGCCAGCGGGTCGAGATCATCTCCGCCAAGACCGGCGGGCCGTCGCGCGACTGGCTGAATCTCGAGCGCGGCTTCGCGAAGAGCCCGCGCTCGCGGGCGAAGATCCGCCAATGGTTCAACGCGCAGGATGCGCTCAAGACGGTGGCTGCCGGCCGGGCGATCGTGGAAAAAGAGCTGCGACGGGCGAAGGCGACGACCAACCTGGACGCGCTTGCGGGCAAGCTCGGCTTTGGCAAGCCCGACGAGCTGTTCGCCGCCGTGGCCAAGGACGAGATCAATCTGCGCCAGCTGCAGACGGCGGTCCGGGGCAAGGAAGAAGCGCGCCAGGAAAAGATCGAAAAAAAGACGAAACCCGCGCCGAAGAAGGGCGTTCTCACCGTCGGCGGTCTGCAAAGCCTCATGACCCAGCTCGCGCGCTGCTGCAAGCCGGTACCGCCCGATCCGATCCGCGGTTTCGTCACCCGCGGCAAGGGTGTCTCGGTGCACCGCGAGGATTGCGCCAGCCTGAAGCGGCTCGCCGAGCGGCAGCCCGAGCGCTTGATCGACGCGGAGTGGGGCAAGGGCGAGGGCAGCTACACGGTCGAGATGGCGGTGACCGCCGCCGACCGGCGCGGCCTGCTGCGCGACATTGGCGATGCCTTGTCGCGCGAGAAGATCAACGTCACCGCGGTGCGCACGCAGAGCCGCGACGAGCTGGCTTTCATGCGTTTCACGTTCGATGTCGCCAACCTGGCGCAGCTCAAGCGCGCATTCGCGCTGGTGCGAGAGCTCAAGGGCGTCATTCGCGTGGGGCGCGGATGAGGCGCGGCTGATGGACGAGCTGCTCGCGAATCCCGCGGTGCAGGCCGGCGCGGCGCCGTTCCTCGCCGCGCTCATCGTCGCGGTGGCGCTGCGGCCGCTCAAGCTCGGCGGCCTGGCCGCGACCGCGGCGTTCTTCACCACCGTGTACTTCGTCGCCGGCCTTCAGTTCACGCCGCTGACCGCGACGCGCAAGATGATCCTGGTCGCCGCGATCGCACCGGCGGTCGGCATCCTGGTCGACTTCGCCTTCAAGCCGACGAAGTTCGGCGCGGCGCTGCTCGCGCTCGCCGCCGGCGGTGCGGCGCTATGGGCCTTCGGCCCGGTGCTCGGGCAGCGACCGGCGAGCGAGGCCGCACTCCTGCTCGGAACCATGATCGCCGTCGCGGTGTTCGTGGTCGGCTTCGGGCAGCTCGCGCTCGCGAGCGACGGCGTGCGCGCCGGCGCGGCCGCGCTTGCGCTGGGTATCGGGGCGGGCGTCGCCGCCATCTTTTCGGCTTCCGTCGCCTACGGTTCCTACGGGCTCGCGCTCGGCGCAGGGGCGGGCGCCTTCCTCCTGCCGCAGATGATCTCGGGGACGAAGAGTCATGCCGGCGCCACCTTCGTGCTGCCGGCCTTCCTCGCCACCGCGCTCGTCACCGCCGGGGCGATGACCCTGGCGCAGATGCCCTGGCATGTCGTCCTGGTGCTGGGTCTCGTGCCGCTGGCGGTGCGCCTGCCCGGACCCGAGCGAGCGCCGGTCTGGCTGCAGGCAGTAATATTCTCGCTGTACGGCTTCGCGGTCGCAGGGCTCGCCTGCTGGCTCGCCTGGCCTTGAACTCTAGAGGGGGGAAGAAAATGAAGAAGCTGATCATCGCCGCCGCGATGGCGACGCCGTTCGCCGCGCTGGCGGAAGCCGAGAACTACGTCATCGATCCGTTCCACACCGTGCCGTACTTCGAAGTCGACCATCTGCAGACCGCCACCATGCGCGGCCGCTTCGACCGCGCCACCGGCAAGTTCAGCATCGACCGCGCGGCGAAGAGCGGCAGCGTCGAGATCGAGATTCCCACCGCCACGGTCAACACCGGTGATACCGATCGCGCCGGCCGCCCGCGTACGCGCGACGAGCACCTGAAGAACGCCGACTTCTTCAACGTGCAGGAATTTCCGACCATGACCTTCAAGTCGACCAAAGTGGTGTTCAAGGGCGAGGAGCCGGCGTCGGTCGAGGGCAACCTGACGATGCTCGGCGTCACCAAGCCCGTGACGCTCACTCTCGAGCGCTGGAAGTGCGGCCCCGACATGCGCACCCAGGGCAAGCGCTATCAGTGCGGCGGCAACGCCACCGGCTCGTTCAAGCGCTCCGAGTTCGGCATGAAGTTCGGGCTACCCAACGCCGTCGGCGACGAGGTGAAGCTCTGGATGAGCTTCTACGGGTTCAAGCAGCAGTAGAGCTGGACGGCACGCCGAGCGTAAACAGCAGCTCTTCCTGCGCCGAGCGGCGCCGTCCGCCCTTGCGCGGGCGCAGCCGCTCGTAGCCGCCCTCGGGATTCATCACCCAGGCCTGGACGTTATCGTCGAGGTAGGGCTGCAGGCCTTCGCGGATGACGCGCCGCTTGAGCGCCGGGTCGAGGACCGGGAAGCAGAGCTCGATGCGGCGGAAGAAATTGCGGTCCATCCAGTCGGCGCTGGCGAGATAGACGTCGTCGGCGCCGCCATTGGCGAAGTAGAACACGCGCGAGTGCTCGAGGAAGCGGCCGACGACCGAGCGCACCTGGATGTTGTCCGAGAGGCCCGGGATGCCGGGCTTCAGGCCGCAGACGCCGCGCACCATCAGGTCGATCTTCACGCCCGCGGTGGATGCGGCGTAGAGCTCCTCGATGATCTGCGGCTCGAGCAGCGCGTTCATCTTGGCGATGATGCGCGCGGGCTTGCCCTCCGCGGCGTGCGCGGCCTCGCTGCGGATCGCGCCGATCACGCGCTTGTGCAGCGTGAACGGTGACTGCCAGACGTGTTTCATCTTGCCGGCGCGGCCGAGGCCGGTGAGCTGCTTGAACACCTCGGCCACGTCGGCGCAAATCTCCTCGTTCGAAGTCATCAGGCCGAAATCGGTATAGAGGCGGGCCGTCGCCGGGTGGTAGTTGCCCGTGGCGAGGTGCACGTAGCGGCGCAGCACCGTGCCCTCGGGGCCTTCCTCGCGGCGCACGATCAGCGCCATCTTGGCGTGCGTCTTGTGGCCGACCACGCCGTAGACCACGTGCGCGCCGACCTCTTCCAGCTTCGCCGCCCAGTTCAGATTCGCTTCCTCGTCGAACCTCGCCATCAGCTCGACGACGACGGTGACTTCCTTGCCCTTGCGCGCCGCCTCCACCAGGATCTGCATCAGCTCCGAGTCGGTGCCGGTGCGATACACGCTCTGCTTGATGGCGATGACGTTCGGGTCGTCGGCGACGGTGCGGATGAAGTCGATCACCGGCAGGAACGACTGGTAGGGATGATGCAGCAGCACGTCCTGCTTCTTCAGCACCTCGAACAGGTCGTCGGTGTCGAGCACCGGCGGCAGGCCCGGCTGGAACGTCGAGTACTTGAGATCGGGCCGGCTCACCTGGTCGGGTACCTGGCGCAGCCGGTAGAGGTTGACCGGGCCCTCGACGCGGTACAGGTCCTCATCGCGGAGGCTGAACTGCTGCAGCAGGAACTCGACCATGCGCGGCGAGCAGTTGTCGGCCACTTCGAGCCGCACCGCATCACCGAAGTGCCGGTGCAGCAGCTCGCCCTGCAGCGCGGTATGCAGGTTCTTGATCTCTTCCTCGTCGACGAACAGGTCCGAGTTGCGCGTCACGCGGAACTGGTAGCAACCCAGCACCTTCATGCCCGCGAACAGCTCATCGACATGCGCGTGCAGGATCGACGAGAGGAAGACGAAGGCGTGCTGCGCGCCGTTGGCGCGCGCCTGCGGCAGCCGGATGACGCGCGGCAGGGCGCGCGGCGCCTGCACGATGGCCGCGCCGGAGCTGCGGCCGAAGGCGTCGCGGCCCTCGAGCTCGACGGCGAAGTTGAGGCTCTTGTTGAACACGCGCGGGAAGGGATGCGCCGGATCGAGGCCGATCGGCGTCAGCACCGGCAGCAGCTCGCGGAAGAAATAGTCGCGGATCCACTGCTTCTGGCCCGCGTCCCATTGCTCGCGGCGCGGGAAGACGATGCCCTCGCGCTCGAGCGCCGGCAGCACCGTCTGGTTGAGGAGCTGGTATTGCTCGGCGACCAGCGCATGCGCCTCGCGGCCGACTTCTGCGAACACGTCCGCGGCCGAGCGGCCGTCGGGACCGGCCTCGGACAGCCCCAGCTTGATCGCCTCCTTCAGCCCGGCGACACGGATCTCGAAAAATTCGTCCAGGTTCGACGAAACGATGCAGATGAAGCGCAGGCGCTCGAGCAGCGGCACCGCTTCGTCGGCCGCCTGGGCGAGCACGCGCCGGTTGAAGGCGAGCAGGCCGAGCTCGCGGTTGAGGAACTGCGCGGGAGTGGGGATTCTGCGGTTCACGAGCGGCTCGCGGCCAGAAAACAAAGCCGCTGGCTCCATTGTAGCGGGCGCCCCTGTTTCAGACTCCATTGCCGGTTTCCCCCGAAAGGATTTTGCCCGGCGCGGCGTCGTCCCAGTGTGACGGTTTTGTGACGAACGTAATTCCCTGATTCTGCTATGGTGGCGTCAGTGGCACGCCACGATACGCTCGCCGCCGTCGACCTCGGGTCGAACAGCTTCCACCTGCAGATCGGCCGGGTCGTCGACGGCCAGATCTATCCCCTCGACTCCCTGCGCGAAGTGGTGCGCCTCGGCGCCGGCCTCACCGCCGAGAAGCGCATCGACCGCGTCACGCAATCGCTCGCCCTCGACACGCTGGCGCGTTTCGCCGAGCGGTTGCGCGGCTTCGCCCGCCCGGCGGTGCGCGCGGTCGGCACCAACGCGCTGCGCGTGGCAAAGAACTCGCCGCAGTTCCTGCGCGAGGCGCGCGCGGTGCTCGGCTTTCCGATCGAGGTGATCTCCGGCCGCGAGGAAGCGCGGCTCATCTACATCGGCGTGGCGCATTCGATGCCGCCCGCGCAGGGCGAAAAGAACGCGCGCCGCCTGGTGGTCGACGTCGGCGGCGGCTCGACCGAGTTCATCATCGGCACCGGCCTCGAGCCGCAGCTCACCGAGTCGCTGTACATGGGCTGCGTCAGCTTCAGCCTGAAATACTTTCCCGAGGGCAGGATCGACAAGGGGCGGATGAAGGCCGCCGAGCTTGCCGCGCGGCAGGAGCTCGCCGGCATCGTCCACGGCTACCGCGCCGCGGGCTGGGACGAGGCGGTCGGCTCCTCCGGCACCGCGCGCTCGATCGAGAACATCCTGCGCGAGAACGAATTCGCCGCCGAAGGCATCACCCGCGACGGCCTGGACAAGTTGAGGACGCTGTTGCTGAAGAGCGAAAAGGCGGACCCCGACCGGATCGCCGGCCTGCGACCGAACCGGGCGCCGGTGTTGCCCGGCGGCGTGGCAATCCTCACGGCCGCGCTCGACGAGTTCGGCATCGAGGTGATGAAGGTCTCGGACGGCGCGCTACGCCACGGCGTGCTCTACGACCTGCTCGGCCGCTTCCAGCATCGCGACATGCGCGAAGCGACGGTGGCGCAGTTCATGCGCCGCTATCATGTCGAGGCGCAGCAGGCCGACCGGGTACGGGCGCTGGCGCTGAAGATCTACGACGCGCTCGCGCCCGGCTCCGACCGCGAGGAAGACGCCGACCGGCAGCTGCTCGAATGGGCGGCGCGTCTCGCCGAGACCGGCCTGTCGATCGCGCACGCGCAGTACCACAAGCATTCCGCGTACGTGCTGTCCAACGCCGACATGCCGGGCTTCTCGAGGATGGAGCAGGCCCGCCTGGCGCAACTGGTGCTCGCGCATCGCGGCAAGCTCTCCAAGATCCAGGACGCGGGCTTCGAGGGCGACGACTGGAAGCTCGTCTTCGCGCTGCGCGTCGCTTCGCTCATCCTGCGCAGCCGCACCGACGCGCGGCTTCCCTTCCTGCGCGTGGCCGCCGACAAGGCCGGCTTCGCCATCGACCTGCCGCAATCCTGGCTCGACGACAACGCGCTTTCGGCCGACGCGCTCGAAGCGGAGGCCGGTCAGTGGAAGAAAGTCGGGATGAAGCTCGAAGTCAGCGGCCTGTCCGACAAGAAAGTGTCCGTCCTAAAGCAGGTCCGGTGAGATCACGGCGCGCACCTCGTCCTGCGCCAGCCACCACAGCGCGCCCTTCTTCAGCGTCCAGTCCGTCTCTCGCCGGCTGACGAGGTACGCGATGGCGCGGCCGAAGTCTGGCTGATGGCCGACCAGGACCACCGTGCCGTCGCCGTCCGGCCAACCCGAGGTCTGCAGAATCTCCTTCACCGAGGCCCCCGGCGCCAGCGCTTCGACGATCCTCGGTTTCGACAACGCTTCCGCCGTCTCGCGGGCCCGGACGGCGGGACTGCACATCAGGGCATAGTGCTTCGGCAGGCGCTCCTCGAGCCATCCGGCGACGCGCTCGGCCTGCTTGTGCCCCTTCTTCGTCAGCTGTCGCGCGAGATCCGGCGAGCCGTCCTCGGCATCGGCGTGTCTCCAGAGAATGAGTTCCATGGGCCCTAGTATAAAATTCGCGGGTTACCTGATGTAGGGGCCGGATGCTCGGCCCCGGGTGCAGCAGGCGCGTAGCTCAGCTGGTTAGAGCACCACCTTGACATGGTGGGGGTCGTTGGTTCGAGTCCAATCGCGCCTACCAAGTTCTCATGATCCGAGTCCTCGCCCTCGCCTTTCTCCTTCTCGCGACCAGCGCCTTCGCGCAGTACCCCGCGAAGGCGATCCGCCTCGTCTCTCCGTTCCCGCCGGGCGGCAGCGTCGACGTGGTCGGCCGGCTGCTGGCGGCAAAGGTGTCCGAAACCCTCGGCCAGCAAGTGGTCGTCGAGAACCGCTCGGGCGCCTCCGGGGTCATCGGCACGGAAGTGGTGCTGAACGCGCCGCCCGACGGCTACACGTTGCTCATCAACACCATCCCGTTCGTTTCCAACCAGTTCCTGATGCCGCGCGCGCCTTACGACCCGCTGCGTGACTTCGTCTCGATCTCCCTGGTGGCGTCGGCGCCCTCGTTCGTCACGGTGCACCCGTCGCTTCCGGCGCGCTCGATCCCGGAGCTCATCGCGCTCGCCAAGGCAAAGCCGGGCCAGCTCTACTACTCGGCCGCGGGCGTGGGCACCAATCCGCATATCGCCGGCGAGCTCTTCAACCTGCTGGCGGGCGTGAACATCATCGCCGTGCAATTCAAGGGCGGCGGACCCGCCGACACGGCTCTGATCGCGGGCGACGTCGGCGTCACGTTCGGCAACGTCTCGCAGGAAATCGGTCATGTGAAGGCCGGCCGGATGCGCGCGCTTGCGGTGACCAGCGCGAAGCGTATTTCCGCCATGCCCGAGCTGCCGACGGTTGCCGAGGCGGGCGTGCCGGGCTACGAGTTCGACACCTGGTTCGTCGTCGTGGCGCCCAAGGGCACGCCGCGCCCGATCGTCGACACGCTGAACGCGCACATCCGCAAGGGGCTCACGACTCCCGAGCAGGTGAAGTTCTACGAGGATCGGGGCCTGACGGTGATCGCGAGCACGCCCGAGGAAGCCGCCACGTACCTGGAGAGCGAGCAGAAGAAATGGGGACGCGTCATCAAGGAACGCGGGATCAAGGCGGAATGACGATTCGGGTTTTTCTGCTGGGGGTTTTTTTCTGTACGAACGCTTTCGCGCAGAGCTTTCCCTCGCGGGCGATCACCATCGTCGTGCCAATCCCGCCGGGCGGGGCGCCGGACATCGCTGCCCGCGTCATCGCGCAAAAACTCTCGGAAAACGTCGGCCAGGCGGTAGTGGTCGAGAATCGCGTCGGCGCCAACGGCAACATCGCCAACGAGCTGGTGGCACGCTCGGCGCCCGACGGCTACACGCTCGGGCTGCTGGCCGACAGCCAGATCACGATCAATCCGCATCTCTACAAGATGCCGATCGACACGCTGAAGGATCTGGCGCCGGTGACGCCGGTGGCGGTGAACCAGTTCGTGCTCACCGTCAATCCGTCGCTGCCGGTGAAGACCTTCCAGGAATTCATCGCGTACGCGAAGCAAGCCAACCCGCCGCTCGCCTACGCTTCGGGCGGCAACGGCAGCCAGCACCACCTGACGATGGAGATGCTGAAGCAGCGCGCCGGCATCCACATGCTGCACGTTCCCTACAAAGGCGGCGCGCCGGCCGCGGCAGCGACGGTCGCGGGCGAGACGGCCGCGGTGTGGTCGGGCAGCTCGAATGCGCCGCAGATCAAGTCGGGCCGCCTGCGGCCGCTCGCCGTGTCGGGCGCGCATCGCTCGGCGCAGTACCCCGATCTGCCGACGATCGCCGAGTTCTATCCCGGCTTCGAGAACTCGATCTGGCTCGGCCTCTTCGGCCCGGCGGGAATTCCCGACGCGACGCTTTCGAAGCTGCGCGCGGAGCTGAAGCGGGTGCTGGAATCGCCGGACGTGAAGAAGAAACTCAACGCCGCCGGCGGCCTCGATCCGTACGTTGCAAGTCCGGACGAGTTCGAAGCGCTGATCAAGCGCGACTACGCCAAGTTTGCGAAGCTCGTGAAAGACATCGGCCTGAAAGTCGACTAGATCTTGAAGCTCTGCGCTGTTTCCGGCGCGAACAGGTCTTCCACCTTGAGGCGTTTCTTGCAGACGCCCTGCTCGTAGCCGTATTGGAGGAACGCTTCCAGCGTCGGCCGATTCGGCTCGATGCCGTAAGGCCAGAAATCCTCGCCGGCGATCTCCCGCCACTGGCGCACGTGATCCGGAATCCACGGCAGCGGCAGGTGCGACAGGCCGAACTCGCTGACGCGCGCCATGCTGCGCTTTTTTGCCTCGAGGAACGCCTGGAAAAGATTCATCGCGATCCAGCGGTTCTGCTCGTAGACGTCGCGGCGCAGGGCGAGCACGTGCATGATCGGGAAGATGCGCGTCTTCTTCCAGTACTCGGCTTCGGCGGCGCGATAGTCCTTGAAGAGCCGCGCGCCCGGCACCTCGCGCGCCGACATGACGGCGTCGAGCTCGCCCTTGGCCAGCATGTCGACCAGCGTGCGATCCGCTTTTCGTTCAATCCTTAACCCCGAGGGTAGTTTGAGTTCTACTTTTTCGACGCGCCCGGGCTCCCGGACGCCGGCCTGGATCCACTGCACCCTCGCCAGATCGACGCCGTACTCGTGCGCGAGCATGCCGCGCACGTAGATGCCCGCGGTCTGCGCCCACTCGGGAATGCCGACGCGCTTGCCTTCCAGGTCCTTGGGCGCGCGGATGGAGGATTTTTCCGGCAGGTAGATCGCCGAGTGCCTGAAGACCCGCGAGAGAAACACCGGCACGCAGACGATCTCCGGCTTCTCCTCCGACATGAGCGAGATCACCTTGCCGAACGACATTTCCGAGGCGTGCCATTCGCGGAACTTGGTGAAGCGGTAGAAGATCTCCTCGATCTGCAGCTCGAGTGGCACGAGGTCGAGGCCGGTGGCGCGCACTTCGCCGCTGAGGACGTCGCGCACGTGATCGTAGGGATTGATCGCGAGCGTAAGCGGAATATTCATCGTGATAGTATGAAGGTTCTCGTGTCTGATGCCTAACATCCGTCTCCCCGACGGCTCGCAGAAATCCTTTCCCGGGCCCGTAACCGCCGCCGAAGTCGCCAGTTCGATCGGCGCCGGCCTCGCGCGTGCCGCGCTCGCCGCCAAGGTGAACGGCAAGCTGGTCGATCTCTCGACGAAGATCGAGAGCGACGCGGATCTCGCGATCGTCACGCCCAAGAGTCCCGAGGGACTCGACATCCTGCGCCACTCCACTTCGCACTTGATGGCGCAGGCGGTGCAGGAGCTCTTCCCCGGCGCGCAAGTGACCATCGGCCCGGTGATCGAGAACGGCTTCTACTACGACTTCTCGTACAAACGGCCCTTCACGCCCGAGGACCTCGTGGCGATCGAAAAGAAAATGGCCGAGATCGTGAAGCAGGACTTGCCGGTGGCGCGCAAGGAAATGGCGCGCGACGAAGCCGTCAGATATTTTTCCGGGATAGGAGAAAAATACAAGGCGGAAATCATCGGCGCGATTCCGGCGAACGAGCCCATTTCGCTCTACGGCCAGGGCAACTGGATCGATCTCTGCCGCGGCCCGCACGTGCCGTCCACCGGCAAGCTGAAGGTGTTCAAGCTGATGCGCGTCGCCGGCGCCTACTGGCGCGGCGACTCGAAGAACGAGATGCTGCAGCGGATCTACGGCACCGCCTGGGCGACCAAGGAAGAACAGGACGCGTACCTGAAGATGCTCGAGGAAGCGGAGAAGCGCGACCACCGCACCCTGGGCACGCAGCTCGATCTTTTCCACATGCAGCAGGAAGCGCCGGGCCTCGTCTTCTGGCATCCGAAGGGCTGGACGATCTGGCAGCAGGTCGAGCAGTACATGCGCCGCGTCTATCGCGACAACGGCTACCAGGAAGTGCGCGGCCCGCAGATCCTCGACAAGAGCCTGTGGGAGAAGACCGGGCACTGGCAGAACTTCCGCGACAACATGTTCACCACGTCGTCGGAGAACCGCGACTACGCGGTGAAGCCGATGAACTGCCCGGGACACATCCTCATCTACAACAAGGGCGTGCGCAGCTACCGCGACCTGCCGCTGCGCTACGGCGAGTTCGGCTCCTGCCATCGCAACGAGCCTTCCGGCGCGCTGCACGGCCTGATGCGCGTCCGCGGCTTCGTCCAGGACGACGGGCACATTTTCTGCACGGAAGAGCAGATTCTTCCGGAGTGCGAGGCGTTCACGAAGCTCCTGCAAAAGGTCTACGGCGATTTCGGCTTCACCGAGATCATCTACAAGGTCGCCACGCGGCCGAAAAACCGCATCGGTTCGGACGAGGCGTGGGACAAGGCGGAATCCGCGCTAAGGACTTCGCTTGAAAAAAGCGGGTTGAAATTCGCTATTTCTCCCGGAGAGGGCGCGTTCTACGGGCCGAAGATCGAGTACTCGCTGAAGGATGGCATCGGCCGCGTCTGGCAGTGCGGCACGATGCAGGTCGACTTCAGCATGCCCGGGCGCCTCGGCGCGGAGTACGTCGGCGAGGACAATGCGCGCCACACGCCGGTGATGCTTCACCGCGCCATCGTCGGTTCGATGGAGCGCTTCATCGGCATCCTGATCGAGCACTTTGCCGGGGCTTTTCCGCTCTGGCTCTCGCCGCAGCAAGTCGCCGTCCTCAACATTACCGAGCGCGCCGCCAGCTACGCGCAAGGTGTAAAAGAAAGGCTGCTAGAACAGGGGTTTAGGGCGTTTTGCGATTTGCGAAACGAGAAGATTTCCTATAAGATTCGCGAACATAGCCTGCAGAAACTGCCCTACCAGCTCGTGGTGGGGGACAAAGAGATGCAGGCGAACACGGTGGCCGTGCGCACGCGCAGCGGCGAAGATCTCGGAGCGATGCCGCTCGAGGCCTTCACCGCCCGCCTGGGGTCCGAAATGCGGGCCGAGGCGAACGCGAAGCAGCACGGCTAATTTTTTCGACGCTTAGAGGAGCTTTTCACACATCGCACTCGAAAGATCGCAACGCATCAACCGGGAAATCACCGCCCCGGAGGTGCGTCTGGTAGCGGAAAACGGTGATCAGCTCGGCATCAAGACAGTCATGGAGGCGCTGCGCCTCGCCGAGGAAGCGAACGTGGACCTGGTGGAGATCGCACCGCTCGCGGTGCCGCCGGTCTGCAAGCTGATGGACTACGGCAAGTTCCGCTACCGCGAGCAGAAAAAGGCGCACGAGGCCAAGCTCAAGCAGAAGCAGATCCAGGTCAAGGAAATCAAGTTCCGGCCCGGCACCGACGAGGGCGACTACAAGATCAAGCTGAACAAGCTGATCCAGTTCCTCGAGGAAGGCGACAAGGCGAAAGTGACGCTGCGCTTCCGCGGCCGCGAGATGGCGCACAAGGAGTTCGGCGAGCGCCTGCTGGAGCGGGTGCGCAAGGATCTGGACGCCGTGGGATTGGTCGAGCAGTTCCCGCGGCTGGAAGGACGGCAGATGGTGATGGTGCTGGCGCCGAAGAAGAAGGGCGCCACGCCGGCGGCGCCGGCGACGAAGGCGAAGGCAGAACCGAAGGCGGAAAAGCCCAAGAAGGTCGCGGCGGCGAAACCAGCCGCCGCTTAACAAGTGATTGCCGAGGCATTAAAAGCGTCCGCCCGTCGGAAAACGACGTAACGGCAGGACCGCCCGGCGTCATACGAGAAGACGAAGGAGGGCACATGCCCAAGATGAAGAGCAAGCGGGGCGCCGCAAAGCGCTTCCGCGTCCGCGGCAGCGGCAGCATCAAGCGCGGTGGCGCCTACAAGCGCCACATCCTGACCAAGAAGAGCACCAAGCGTAAGCGCAACATGCGCCGGCGCAGCGCGGTCGATCACACCAACACGGCAGCGATCCGCAGCATGCTGCCGTACTCGAGCTGAGGAGCGCGCCATGCCAAGAGTCAAGCGTGGAGTAACGGCGCGCGCGCGCCACAAGAAGGTCTTCAAGCAGGCCAAGGGTTTCCGCGGCCGCCGTAAGAACGTCTTCCGCATCGCCAAGCAGGCGGTGATGAAGGCCGGGCAGTACGCCTACCGCGACCGGCGCCAGAAGAAACGCACCTTCCGCGCGCTGTGGATCACGCGCATCAACGCGGCGGTGCGCGAGCTCGGCATGTCCTACAGCACCTTCATGGCCGGCCTGAAGCGGGCGAACATCGACATCGACCGCAAGGTCCTCGCCGATCTCGCGGTGATGGACAAGCCGGCGTTCGCCAAGATCGCAGGGCAGGTCAAAGCCAGCCTCGCGCACTAGCGGCCAGGCAGTTGTCGGACCTCGACGGCCTGGTCTCGCGCGCGCTCGCCGCCTTCAGCGCGGCGGGCGACGCCGCGTCCCTCGAGAACGAGAAAGCGCGTTTTCGCGCCGACCTGTCGGCGTTCCAGAAGACGCTCGGTTCGCTGCCTGCCGAGGACCGCAAGGCCGCCGGGGCGGCTTTCAACGGCGCCAAGCAGAAGATCGAAGCCGCGCTCGAGGCGCGCCGCGTCGAGCTTGCCGACGCGAAGTTGTCGGCGCGGCTCGCCGAGGATGCGCTCGACGTCACGCTGCCGCCGCGCGGCCGGGGCCGCGGCGGCGTGCACCCCGTGGTGCGCACCTGGCAGCGGATCGAGGCGATCTGGCGCTCGATCGGCTTCGACGTCGCCGACGGCCCGGAAATCGAGACCGACTGGTACAACTTCACGGCGCTGAACAACCCGGAGAATCATCCGGCGCGGTCGATGCAGGACACGTTCTACGTCGATCTCAAGGACAAGGACGGGCTGCCGCTGCTGCTGCGCACGCACACCAGCCCGATGCAGGTGCGCTACGCGCGCATGCACAAGCCGCCAATCAAGGTCATCGCGCTCGGGCGCACCTACCGCGTCGACTCTGACGCCACCCACTCGCCGATGTTCCACCAGGTCGAAGGCCTGTGGATTGACGAGCACATCAGCTTCGCCGATCTGAAGGGCGTCTACACCGAGTTCCTGCGCCGCTTCTTCGAGAGCGATGACCTGGCGGTCCGCTTCCGGCCGTCGTTCTTCCCGTTCACCGAGCCCTCGGCCGAGATCGACATGAAGTTGAAGGGCCGCTGGCTCGAGATCTCCGGCTCGGGGCAGGTGCATCCGCAGGTCGTGAAGAACTTCGGCCTCGATCCGGAGAAGTACATCGGCTTCGCCTTCGGCTCGGGTCTCGAGCGCCTTACCATGCTTCGCTACGGCATCGACGACCTGCGCCTGTTCTTCGACGGCGATCTGCGCTTCCTGGAGCAGTTCTCGTGATCGTTCCCGAGAGCTGGCTGCGAAGCCTCTGCAATCCGAAGCTGCCCGGCGCGAAGCTTGCCGAGCGGCTGACGATGGCGGGCATCGAGGTCGAGGCCTACGAGCCGGCCGCGCCGGCGATCGCCAGCGTCGTTCCTGCCGAGGTGCTCGCGGTCGAGAAGCACCCGAATGCCGAC
>LSTF01000030.1 GCA_001644455.1 Betaproteobacteria bacterium SCGC AG-212-J23 | reverse complement strand
CGGGCCGGGCGAGCACATCGTTCTCGTCGATCTCGAACAGCAGGCGCTCAGGCGCGATCTTCTGCGCGGTGAGCTGCGCGACGACGTAGTCGAGGAAAGCGGCATCGGTGAGCGTCTGCTCGGAGACGTTGATCGTCAGCCGGGGGATGCGCGAGCCGGCGGCGAGCGCCTGCAGCGCGTTGCGCACCACCCAGCGGTCGAACTGCGGCAGCATTCCATAGTGCTTCAGCACCGGCAGGAAGTCGCCCGGCGGGAGCATCGCGCTTTCCTCCTCCCGCATCCGAACGAGAATTTCGCCCAGCGGGTAGCCCCCGGCGGCGAGACCGAGGATCGGCTGGCAATACAGCGCGAACTCGTCCTTCTCGATCGCCTGTCGCAGTCGCGCCACGGGATCGGCCCAGCCGGTGAGCCCGGCATCCATCCCCTCGGGGAACTTGTCGTCCACGCCGAAATATTAAGTAAGATCGACAAACGGGACTGAGCGATAAGAATGGCGTCGGAATTTTTCCGCGTTGAGAAACTGACCAAGCGCTTCGGCGGCTTGACCGCCGTGAACGCGGTCAGCTTCGAGCTGAAGCGCGACGAGCTGGTCGGCCTGATCGGTCCCAACGGCGCGGGCAAGACCACGCTGCTGCGGCTCATCACCAAGATCCTGCGCCCCGACTCGGGACGCATCGTCTTCAACGGCGAGGACATCACCGGCCTCGCGCCCTGGACGGTCGTCGATCGCGGCATCGCCGGCACGTTCCAGAACATGCGCCCCTTCCGCCACCTGCCGATCATCGCCAACGTGATGGTGCCGCTGGTCGCGCCGCGCGCGCGCCGGCGCGGCGAGTGGGTGCAGCGGATCGAGGCGAAAGCGATGGACGCGCGCGAGTTCGTCGGCATCTCCGACATGGCTCTCGAGCCCGCCTCGGCCCTCTCGCAGGGCGATCTGAAGCGCCTGGAAGTCGCGCGTGCCATCGCCACCGAGCCCGAGCTGCTGCTGCTCGACGAGCCGCTCGGCGGCCTGAACTCCGCGGAATCCGACCTGCTCGCGCGCTCGATCCGCCGCCTGCACAAGGGCGGCCGCTTCGGCCGCCTGCACTCCGAGGGGCCGGCGGTGCTGATGATCGAGCACAAGCTGAAGGAGCTGATGTCGATCGTCGATCGCGTCATCGTCGTCGACTATGGCGAGATCATCGCCGACGGCCCGCCCGCCGAGGTGGTGAAAAACAAGCGCGTCATCGAGGCCTACCTCGGAACAGAACATGCCGCTGCTTGAGGTCAGGAATCTCTCGCTGCGCTACGACAAGGCGCAGATCCTGAACGGCGTGTCGCTCAACGTCGGCGCCGGCGAGCTGGTCGGCCTGGTCGGGCCGAACGGCGCCGGCAAGTCGACGCTGCTGCGCGCCATCTCCGGGCTGGTGCGCTTCGAGGAGCGCATGAAGCGCGGCACGACGGGCGCCATCGTCCTCGAAGGCGAAGTGCATTTCGCCGGCGAGCGCATCGATACGCTGCCGGCGCACGAGATCCGCGGCCGCGGCCTGGTGCACTGCCCGGAGCGGCGGCGGCCGTTCCGCGAGCTGACGGTGCTCGAGAACCTCCTCGCCGGCGCCTTCCTGTCGAAAAACAAGGCCGAAACGCAAAGGCGCCTGGAGCACTGCTTCGCCCTCTTCCCCCGGCTCTCCGAGCGCAAGGCTCAGATCGCCGGCACGCTCTCTGGCGGCGAGCAGCAGATGCTGGCCACCGCGCGTTCGCTGATGTTCGAGGCGAAGCTGCTCGCCATCGACGAACCCTCGCTCGGGCTCGCGCCGCTCATCCGCGAGGAGCTTTTCTCCGCGATTGCGAAGATCCACCGCGAAGGCGTGCCGGTGCTGCTGGTCGAGCAGGAGGTCAGCCAGGTGTTCCGCATGGCCAACCGCAACTACGTGCTGTCGCAGGGACGCATCCTCGCCGAGGGGCCGGCGAAGCTACTGATGGCCGACGAGACGCTCCGCGCGGGCTACCTGGGCCTGTAGCGGCGCGCCGCAGAGGCGGCAGATCTTCCGCCAGACGCTGTTGCGCTGCTTGCAGCGCGGGCACTGCGCCTCGACGCGATCGCGCACCCAGGGCGTCAGGCCGCGCGGCATGAATAGCAGCACCAGCAACACGATCACGGCGAAGATCAGCAGGCGCAGCTCGCCGAAATGCCTGAAGCTGCCGAGCCACTCGGTAAGCGGGTAGAGGATGAACACCGCGACGACCGGGCCGTAGATCGTCGCCACGCCGCCGAAGATCCCCCAGATCACCACCTGGAAGGAAAGCGCCACCTCCAGGGTCGAAGGCCCGGCGACGCGCAGGTAGTGCGCGAGCAGCGCGCCGGAAAAGCCGGCGGCGGCCGCCGAAAGCGCGAACACCGCGAGCTTGTAGCGCGGCGTATTGATTCCCGAAGCGCGCGCCGCGACCTCGTCGTCGCGGATGGCGTGCAGGACGATGCCGAAGCGCGAGTCGGCGATCAGCCACAGGCCGAAGACCACGACCAGCATCGATACGCAGGCGAGGTAGTAGTTGGCGGTCGGACCGACGATCAGGCGCTGCAGCCCGGAAACGCCGAGCTCGCCGCCGGAGAAATCGGGGAAGGCGAAGAGCAAGCCGAGTCCGATCAGCGGAAACGCGAGCGTCGCGAGCGACAGGTACGAGCCGCGCAAGCGCAGGCACAGGTAGCCCGAGAGATAGCCGAACAGCGCCGCGACCGCCGCGCCGAGCCAGATCGTCAGCCAGGGCGAGACGCCGAGCTTGAGCGACGCGAGCGCCGAGCCATAAGCGCCGGCGCCGAAGAAGAGCGCGTGGCCGAAGTTGACCTGTCCGGTGTAGCCGGCGAGCAGGTCCCAGCTCGCCGCGAAGATGGCGAAGATGCACGTCATGGTCAGGATGCGCAGCACGTAAGCGTCGTCGTACGCGAGCGGCAGGAGGAGCAGGCCGACGACCCACACGAGAACCAGCGTGCGCGACGGGAGGACGAGGATCTCGTTGCGCATTTCCGCCCAGGCGCGCCGCAGCAGGTACATCTCAGCGCTCCTCCTCGAACGCCACGCCGAAGAGTCCCTCCGGCCTTGCGAGAAGCACCGCGACCATGATGCCGAGCGCGACTGCGCCCTTCAGGTGCGCGCCTTCCGGCAGCGTGAACACCGTGATCGCCTCGACGTAGGCGATGATCAGTGCGCCGATGATGCTGCCCTTCAGGCTGCCCAGGCCGCCCAGCACGACGATCGCCAGCATGGTGACCAGCGGATCGAGCCACATGAACGGATGTACCGCGGTCACCGGCGTCGCCACCACGCCGGCGATCGCCGCGAGGCCGACCGAGAAGGCGACCGTCACCATGGCCATGCGGTGCACGTTCATGCCCATCAGGTTGGCGACCTCCAGATCGTTCGCGGTAGCGCGGATCGCGAGGCCGACGCGCGTGCGGTAGAGGAAGAACCAGGTGGCGATGAGCATGACGGCGGCGACCGCGAGGATCAGCAATCGCTGGTAGGGAATGCTCACGCCACCGACGCGCATCACGCCTTCGATGGTCGAGGGGACGCCGAGGAAATTGCCGCCGTAGGCGGCGAGCATCAGCTCCTGGAAGATGAGGCCGAGGGCGATGGTCGAGATCAGCACCGCCGATTCGTGCTCGCGCACCGGCTCGATCACCAGCCGGTAGCAGACGAGCGAGAGCAGCGTCACGCCCAGTACCGAGAGGACGCCGGCGAGCGCGAAGCCGACGTTGAAGCGCGTGAGCAGCGTGTAGAAGCAGTACGCCGCGAGCATATAGAACGCGGTGTGCGCGATGTTGACGATACGCGCGACACCGAAGATCAGCGAGAAACCAATAGCCAAGAGGGCGTAAACGCCCCCGTTGACCAATCCCGTGACGAGAATGTCTTGGAGCAAGCCCGCCTAGCGCGCGGGCATCTTGTAGGGCTGCATGCCCTTGATGTTCGGCGGCCAGAACGGGACTTTCTTGCCGTCCTGCCACTGCACGGCGATGCCGCTCGTCTTGCCGACCGCCCAGACGAGATCGTGGCGCTTGTCGAAGGTGTCGGTTCCGGCCGTGCCGACGTGCTCCATCTTCTCGATGGCGGGCACCAGCTTGTCCGCGTCCATCCCTCCGGTCTGCTCGATCGCGGCCTTCAGGATCATGATCGCGTCGTAGGTCGCGGCGTTGTAGGTCGGCGCCTTGCCGTAGCGTTTCTTGAACGCCTGCACGAAGGGGATCGTCTTCGGCGTGGACTCGACCTCGGCATAGGTATCGAGCGTCGAGACGTAGTTCGCCTTGCCCGCCGACGCCTGCCAGAACTCGTCCTTCTGGCCTTCGACGTTGATGCCGAAGGCGACCGCCTTCATGTTGCGCTCGCCCATCTGCCGGCCAAGCGAGATTCCGACCGGACCGGAGAGCAGCGTGAAGACGATGTCGGCGTTGGCGCGCTCGATCGCCGAGAGCTCGGCAGTGACGTCGGTCGCGACCGCGGACGGCTGCCACGTGCCGACGACGTCCATCTTCATTTTCGGCAACGTGGCCTGCAGGCCCTTGACGATCGCCTCGGTCCACGCCGCCTTCTCGGCGATGATCGCCACCTTGGGCGTATCGGTCCTGGTCGAGGTCCGCACCTGGTTGCCGATGTCGCCAAGCACCGCCATCAGGGTGCGGAACAGGTCCGGCGCCTTGGTCGGCGTAATGCGGAACCAGTACTTGTAGCGGTCGTAGTTCTTCTCGACGTTCTCGCCGAGCTTGGCGTCGGCCGCGCCGGCGCCGAGGAACATCTTCTTGTAGTCCATCGCCACTTCCTGCATCGCCAGCACCGCCTCGGAGCGGAAGCCGCCGATCAGGAAGTCGACCTTGTCGCGGGTGATGACGCGCTCGACGGCGTTGGTGGCGTCGGGCACCGACTGGATCTCGTTGGTGTCGGCCTTGACCAGCTCGATCGTCCGCTTCTTGCCGCCGACGCTGATGCCGCCGGCCTTGTTGATCTCGTCGCGCGCCATCTCGGCGCCGGCCCAGTGGTTCTCGCCCTGGACGAAGTTCATCGGGCCGAGAACCGCGATCTTGATGCTTTGCGCAGCAGCGAACGGCGCGGCAACCGCCAAGGCGATTGCGAGAATGGTGTGGCGCATCGGAATTCCTCCTCTTCGACTAGACTAAACTAGACTTTATCTTTCTTGCCGGCGATGTTGCCAGCAAATTCCCGGGGCGTCTAGGATGGCCAGAGAGGACTTTGTGTGCACGCACCGGCTGCGGGTGCGCTGGGCCGAAGTGGACATGCAGAAGATCGTGTTCAACGGCCACTACCTCACCTACATCGACGCCGCGATCGCCGACTACTGGCGCGAGATCGGGCTCCCCTACCCCCATGGATACGTCGAGCGCTATGGCAACGACGTTTTTCTGCGCAAGGCGACCGTCGAGTACCTCGGGTCGGCGCGCTACGACGACGAGCTCACCGTCTATTGCCGCGTGGCGAGGCTGGGACGCAGCAGCATGACCTTCGGGTTCGAGATCTGCCGTGGCAGCGAAGCGCCGCTCGTCACCGCGGAGCTGGTGTACGTCAACGCCGATGCGCAGATGCGTCCCGCGCCGCTGCCCGACGAAGTGCGCGACAAGATCCGCGGCTACGAAAGGGTTGCGCCGCAATCATGATGTGGTGGGAAGACTTCGAAGTCGGCGCCGCAAGCGAGATCGGCAAGCACACCTTCAGCGCCGAGGAGATTGTTGCCTTCGGCCGGCAGTTCGATCCGCAGCCCTATCACGCCGACCCGGCGGCGGCGAAGGGCTCGCCGTTCGGCGGCCTGATCGCGAGCGGCTGGCATGTCTGCGCCGCGGGCATGCGCATGCTCACCGAGCAGATTCTCGGCCGCACGCATGCGCTCGGCTCGCCGGGCGTCGAGAACGTGCGCTGGCTGAAGCCGGTGCGCGCCGGCGATACGCTGGCCTATCGCGTGATCGTCGCCGAAGCGCGGCCCTCGGCGAGCAAGCCCGGCGTCGGCCTCGTCAAGCATCGCTGGGAAGCTCGCAACCAGCAGGGCGAGCTGGCGCTGACGCTCGAAGGCTGGATCCTGGTGCGGCGGAAATCGTGAGCGGCGCGAAGATCGAGCTGCAGCACAAGATCCACGTCCTGACCAAGAAGGAAGAGCTCGACACCGTCCGCGTCCAGGGCAAGGTCGTGATCGTGCTCGACGTGCTGTTCGCGACGACGACGATGGTAGCGGTGCTCGCCAACGGCGCGCGCGAGGTGGTGCCGGTCCTCGACGAGGCGGCGGCGCGCGCCTGCGCGAAAGGAATCGGCGAGTGCGTCCTCGCCGGCGAGCTCTACGCCGAGACGCTGCCGGGGTTCGCGCATCCGGCGCCGCTCGCGCTGATCGAGCATGGGGTGCGCGACAAGACCGTGGTGTACTCGACGACCAACGGCACCGTCGCCATGACCGACGCCGCCGGCGCGGCGCGCGTCTATTGCGGCGCGCTGCTCAACGCCCGGCGGCTGGTCGAGCACATCGTCGCGAATCACGCGCGCGAGACGGTGCTGATCCTGTGCTCGGGGTCGGGCAACAACTTCAACTATGAAGACTTCTACGGCGCCGGCTGCTTCGTCGATCGTTTTTCCGAAGTCATGAAAAACGTCGACCTTTCGGACGCCGCGCGCGCGTCGCGTGACCTTTACCGGCAGGCGCGCCTTCCCGATGCGCTGCTTGAATGCCGCGTCGGCGCGATGATGGCGAAACGCGGCCTGCGGCGCGAAGTCGAGTATGCGTGCAAGGTGGACAGCCTGCCGGTCGTGACCGCCTTGGAAGATGGCCGGGTGCGCCTCGTCAGTGATAGCGCTCCAGGCCGATCAGGCTGATCGCCAGGCGCGCGAGGCCGTAGCCGATCCAGATCCGCAGCCGCGTGAAGAGCGACTGATCCCGCCACTGGCGCGGCGCGAGCTGCTGGGCGCCGGTGCGCATCGCATCTTCCAGGCTGCGGCAGAGCTGCTGGGCAAACTCCGGGTCGTCGACGAACACGTTCGCCTCGCGAGCGAAGAGCAGGCTCAGCGGATCGATATTCGACGAGCCGACCGAGGCGAAGCGCTCGTCGAACACCGCGACCTTGGCGTGCAGCACGCTGCGCTGGTACTCGTGGATCTCGATGCCCTCGTCGAGGAACGAGCCGTACAGCGCGCGCGAGGCGTAGCTCACCAGCGCGTATTCGATCTTGCCCTGCAGCAGCAGCCGCACGCGCACGCCGCGCGCCAGCGCCCCGCCGAGCGCGCGGCGAAAGCGCCGGCCGGGGAAGAAATAGGCGCAGGCGATGACGATGTCGCGCTGCGCCGACTGGATGTGGGCGAGATACGCGTTCTCGATGTCGCGGCGGTGGCGCCAGCTGTCGCGGATGACGAGCGCGGCACGCTGATTGCCGGCGGGCGGCGGCACCGGCGGTATCTCGAGCACGCGCCCGCGCCGGACCGTCGCACGCGCGACGCTGCGCCAGAGGCGAGCCGCGGCGGCGCGAATTTCGCTAGCGAGAGGACCTTCGACCCGCACCGCGTAGTCGTGGCGCGGGCGCCGCTCGGCCGGGCCGTCGAAATCGTCGACGACGTTGATGCCGCCGACGAATCCGACCGCGCCGTCGATCGCCGCGAGCTTGCGGTGCATGCGGCGCAGCCGCCCGCGCCGCAGCCGCAGGCGCGCGAACTCGGGACGGAAGGTCAGCACGCGCGCGCCAGCCTCCCGCAGCGCGCGCAACCAGCGCTCCGGAAACTCGCGCGCACCGAAGCCGTCGATCAGCAGGCGCACATGCACGCCGCGCGCCGCGGCGCGCGCCAGCGTGTCGGTGACGAGGCTGCCGGTCTCATCTTCGGCATAGATATAACTCTCGAGGAACACTTCGATTTTCGCGGCGTCGATCGCCGCCACCAGCGCCGGGAAGTATTGCGCGCCGTTCCTGAGCAGCGTGAGGCGGTTGCCGCCGACGTACGCCATTGCGCTAGGCGCGCTTGATCTCGGCGCTGACGGCGAGGTGATCCGACAGCAGCGACCAGGGCTTGCCCTTGTGCACCTGCGAACCGACGATCTCGAAGCCGCGCGTGTAGATGCGGTCCAGGCGCAGCAGCGGCAGCACACTCGGGAAAGTGCGTGCCGCGCGCCCGTGATGGGCGAGCGATACTTCGCGCATGCCGAGCCGCCGCTCGAGGATCGCCGAGGCGCGATGGCGCCAGTCGTTGAAATCCCCGGCGACGATGATCGGCAGGTCCCGCGAGGCGAGCTCCTCCAGCCGCCGCGAAATCGCCTCCAGCTGTCGGCTGCGGCCGCGCTCATGGAGCGAAAGGTGCACGCACACGCAATGCAGGTTACGCCGCCAGCCCGGAACCGCCACCACGGTATGCAGCAGCCCGCGCCGCTCGAAGCGGTGATCGGAGACGTCGGTGTTCTCCGAAGAAACGAAGGGGAAGCGCGACAGGATGGCGTTGCCATGGTGGCCGTGGTCATAGACCGCGTTGCGCGCGTAGACGTGCCGCCAGCGCTCACCGGCGAGGAACTCGTGCTGCGCGCCGGGCCAGGCGGCGAAGCGCAGCGCGAAACGATCGTTGAGGCCCTGCACTTCCTGCAGGAAGACGATGTCCGGATCGAGCGCGCCGAGACCGTCGCGCAGCTCGTGAATCACCATCCGGCGGTTGAATTGCGACAGCCCCTTGTGGATATTGAGCGTGAGGACGCGCAACGACTCGCTCATCGCGCCTCCCCGAGATCGAGCTCGAAGCGCCGCTCGAGGAGGTCGGCATCGTCGAAGTGGCGCCGGCCGACGAACGCGGTGGCGTGCCGTCCCCACTGGCGCATCGCGCCGGCGGAGGCGATGCCCATCGGCCAGTACAGGAAACGCTCGCCGCGCTCGCTTCCGGCGATGAACCCCCGGGGGTCGAACACGCTGCGCCGGGTGCCGTCGAGGCGGGAAAGCGAGCGCAGCTCGTCGTAGCGGCGCAGGCTGTAGCGCACCAGGCTGTCGGGGCCGCTGACGACGCCGACGTGCTCGATGAAATGCGTGCCCGAGGCGATGCTCAGCACCGGGCGCTCGCGTTCCGCGAGGCGCGGCAATTCCTGCGGCGCGAACGCCCACTCCTCGCGCTCGTCGGGTGCGGGACGCGGCCGGGCGCGCGGCGAGGGAAAGAACCAGTGATAGCAGCCGCACGGGTGGATCGAGTCGTGCAGGATGGGCTCGCCGTCCGGCGCGAGCGTCACGCGCCACACCACGCCATCCAGCCGGCCCGAGAGGATGTCGAAGGCCGAGCCCGCCGGGCGCTCGGAAAACCACAGCACGTAGACGATCTGCAACAGCACCGTTTCGCCATAGCGGGCGTACGACGGTCGCACGTAGACGACGGGTTCCGTGGCATCGATGGCGGGCGTGCTCTCGCCGCGCCGCCAGCGCACCGCGCCCGGCCGATCGTAGTCGCCCGCCACGGCGACGTCGAAGCTGGGCGCATAGGTCGCCGCGACCGCCTCGAGCTCGCGCTCCGAAAGGATCGGCTGGCCAAGCGGATCGAACTGGCCGCGCGCAAGCAGCCCCTTGACCACGTCGCGAGAGAGCGGCCGGCCGGCTGGCGGCGAGTAGCGCACCCGGCTCGCGACCGGCTTGGGCTCGCCGGCAAAGGTCTCGCGGGTCTCGGCCTCGAAGCGCCGCACGCCGGAGGCGAATGGAATGCGCGTCAGCGGATAGAGGCCGAGCACGCGCATGGCGGTCGAGTAGTCGTCGGGGACCTGCGCGGCGGCGACCATTGCATCGCGTCCGCGGGCGCTCGTCAGGTCCGCCGCGACGAGCTGCATGCCGCAGTCCTGGGTGTGGTGCAGGTCGCCGGCGCGCGTGCCGTGCAGCGAACCCTCGGGCAGATTGTCGATCTCGTAGCGGCGGGCGTCGTAGTCGAGCGCGCGCAGGCGCTCGGCGAAGGTCGCGATCGTGTCGGGGCGCTCCACGGCGCGCTCGCGCAGGGAGGCGAGCAGGCGATCGGTGCGCAGGTAGGGAAAGCCCGGCATGCGCGTGTACTGAGCATCCCCCGTGCCCGCCGCGGCGACGCGCTCGTCTAGCGCGACGAACCACTGCGCGCAATCGCGCAGCTGCGGCGACTCGAGATGGCTCGCGAGCTGGCCGTCGAAGGTCGCGCAGCCGCTCGCGAGCAAGACTGCGCCGGCGCCAAGAATTCCCCGCACCCGGCTAAATTAGCACAGCGATTTTTCACCCAGCGTCAGGATGGCGTCGCGGTTCGACCAGGAAAAGCATTTCCGCGCCGCCTCACGCCAGGGCAGCCATTCGAACGCGACGTGCTCGGCGCGCGCCAGCGTCACCGGCCGCGGCCGCGCGAGCCGCAGGCCGAAGACGTGCTCGGTGTTGTAAGTCACGCCGGGCGCGAAGCGATGCCGCCACCGGGCGTAGATCTCGAACGTGTTGGCGAGCGGCCAGCGCTCGAGCGTGCCGTCGGGCGCGTCGATGCCCGTCTCCTCGCGCACCTCGCGCGCCGCCGCGCTCGCGAGCGGCTCGTCCATGCGGTCGAGCGACCCGGTGACCGACTGCCAGAAGCCCGCGCGGGAAGCGCGCTCGAGAAGCAGCACCTCCAGCGCCGCGGTGTGCACCACCACCAGCACCGAGACCGGCAGCTTGGAGCTCACGCGTCGCGGAACAGCCCGTCGAGCTCGAGGCGGCGCTCCGGGTCGACAAAGACCGCGAAAAAGGGCTTGCCGCGCCCCGCGCAGAACTCGGCGCTGGTGTCGAGGACATCGAGCAGCACGCCGAGGTCGTCGGCGGCGAGCGCCTGCCAGTCGGAGAACAGCAGATGGCCGGCGCGCTCCGACAGGCTGTCCTCCAGCGCGTCCCAGTTCTGGCCGAACCAGTCGGGCAATTTGAGAGCGCCGGCAATACGCTCCAGCAGCTCGGCCTTGCTCGTTGCGCCGGCAAGGGAGATTCTTTGGATGGCGGGCAGCGTCTCCAGGACCTCGCGATCCTGGCTGACGCGATAGACCCCGGAGCGTGACGCGTCGCTCAGCCGCTCGGCGAGCTTGCCCATCAGTCGCGGATCCTCATGAAGGAGCGGTAGTGATCTTCCGTGTAATAGAGCTCGCCGCCCCTGCCGGCGACGATGCGCCGCGCGCCGCGATCCTTCGCACCGGGCGTTCTCACGGTGTACTCGCGATAGTAGCCGCGCTCGCGCGGCGGCAGCTGTCCCTCACGATTGGCAAACACCGCTCCGTCCCTCTGGTAGGGAAACGGCCCGTTGCTGCGGATGAGCGCGACGGTCTGCTTCGCCTCGTCTGGCAGACCCCGGAGGGAAACATCTTCCTGAAAGGCAAAAGCGGCAAAAGCGAGAAAAGCTGCGACCAGCTTCACGACTGCGGCGAATTCCTCAGGCGGATGTGCAGCTCGCGCAGCTGCTTCTCCGTCACGGGCGTCGGCGCGCCGGTGAGCAAGTCCTGGCCGCGCTGCGTCTTCGGGAACGCGATCACATCGCGGATCGCCTCGGTACCGGCCATGAGCGCGACCATGCGGTCCAGGCCGAAGGCGATGCCGCCGTGCGGCGGCGCGCCGTATTGCAGCGTGTCGAGCAGGAAGCCGAATTTGGCGCGCTGGTCGTCCTTCGAGATGTTCAGGGCGCGGAAGACCTTCTCCTGCACCTCGGGGCGGTGGATGCGTACCGAACCGCCGCCGATCTCCCAGCCGTTCAGCACCACGTCGTAAGCCTTGGCGTACGCCTTGCCCGGCGCCGACTCGATGAATTCCTCGTGCCCGTCCTTCGGGCTGGTGAAGGGATGGTGGCGCGCCTTCCAGGTCTTCGCCTCGGCGTCCTCCTCGAACATCGGGAAGTCCACCACCCAGAGCGGCCGCCAGCCCTTCTCGACATGGCCGAGCTCGTGGCCGAGCTTCTGCCGCAGCGTGCCCATCACTTCGTTGGCGACGACGGCCCGGTCGGCGCCGAACAGAATCAGGTCGCCGTCCCTCGCCTCGCAGCGGCGCAGCGTTTCCGCGAGCGCCTTCTCGTGCAGGTTCTTGACGATCGGCGATTGCAGGCCGGCCGCGCCCTTCGCGCTCTCGTTGACCTTGATCCAGGCGAGGCCCTTGGCGCCGAGCGTCCTCGCCAGCTCGCCGTAGCCGTCGACCTGGCTGCGCGGCAGCGCGCCGCCGCCGGGCAGGCGCAGCGCGCAGACCCGGCCGCCGGCGGTGTTCGCCGGTCCGGCGAACACCTTGAAGTCGACGTCCTTCATCACGTCGGTGAGCTCCACCAGCTTCAGCGCCACGCGCAGATCCGGCTTGTCGATGCCGTAGTCGCGGATCGCGTCGTCGTAGCGCATGACCGGGAATGGATCGGCGAGCTCGATCTTCGCCGCGACGCGGAACACGTGCCGCACCAGCGCTTCCATCAGCGCGCGGATCGCCGCCTCGTCGAGAAACGAGGTCTCGACGTCGATCTGCGTGAACTCGGGCTGCCGGTCGGCGCGCAGATCCTCGTCGCGGAAGCACTTGACGATCTGGTAGTAGCGGTCGAAGCCCGCGACCATCAGCATCTGCTTGAAGAGCTGCGGCGACTGCGGCAGCGCGTAGAAGTGCCCGTCGTGCAGGCGCGAGGGCACCAGGAATTCGCGCGCGCCCTCGGGCGTGGACTTGTAGAGAAAGGGCGTCTCGATGTCGACGAAGCCCTGCTCGTCGAGGAACCGCCGGACCGCCGCCGCCGCGCGGTGGCGCAGCCGCAGGTTCTTCTGCATCGGCGCGCGGCGCAGGTCGAGCACACGGTTCGCGAGGCGCACTTCCTCGGAGAGGTTGTCGTCGTCGATCTGGAAGGGCGGCGTGACCGAGGCGTTGAGGATCTCGACTTCGCGCGCCACGAGCTCGACTTCGCCGGAGCGCAGCTCCGGATTGGTGCTGCCCTCGGGTCGCTTGCGCAGCAGGCCGGTCACGCGGAGCACGTACTCGTTGCGCACTTTCTCGGCGGTCGCGAAGGCGTCGCGCGCGTCGGGGTTGAACACCACCTGGGCGAGACCCTCGCGGTCGCGCAAGTCGATGAAGATCACGCCGCCGTGATCGCGCCGGCGGTGCGCCCAGCCGCAGAGGGTGACGGTGCGTCCGACCAGGGAGGCGTCGAGCTCGCCGCAGTAGTGCGTGCGCATCAGCTTTGCGGGGGCGCCACGCCCATCGAGATGATGTACTTCAGCGCTTGGTCGACGGTCATGTCGAGCTCGATCACGTCCGAGCGCTTGACGATGACGAAGTAGCCGCCGGTCGGGTTGGGCGTGGTCGGCACGTACAGCGACAGGCAGTCGGGCGGGATGTGCTTGACCACGTCGCCCCCGGGCGTGCCGGTGATGAACGCGATCGTCCACGCGCCTTCGTGCGGCCAGCGCACCAGCACCGCCTTGCGGAACGCCTGGCCGCTCGAGGAGAAAAGCGTGTCCGAGATCTGCTTCACGCTCGAGTAGATCGAATTCACCACCGGGATGCGATGCAGCAGATCGTTGCCCACGCGCAGCAGCCGCGCGCCGACGTAGTTGGTCGCGAGAAAGCCGGTGCCGAAGATCACGCCGATGGTCAGGATCGCCCCCAGGCCGGGGACGTGCACGCCGAGCCAGTTCTCGGTACGGAAGCGGTCCGGCAGGAGCAGCAGCGACTGGTCGAGGAAATCGAAAATGAAGAACAGCACCCAGATCGTGATGACCAGCGGGATCCAGATGAGCAGGCCGGTGATGAAGTATTTCTTCATGCAGCAGAAATGAAAAAGCCCGGCTCAAGCCGGGCCGGGCAGTGGCCGGGCGCCATCAGTCGGTCGTCGCCGCCGCGGACGCCTTCTTGGCTGGGGTCTTGGTTTCGGTTTTCGTCTCGGTCTTGGCTTCGCTCTTGGCTTCCGTCTTGCCGTCGGATTTCAGGTCGGCCTTCTTCTCGGCCGGCTTCTTGCCCGCGCTCTTGAAGTCGGTCGCATACCAGCCGCTGCCCTTCAGCTGGAAGCCGGCGGCGCTGAGCTGCTTCTTGTAGGCCTTCTTGCCGCACGCGGGGCACTTGCTGAGCGGCCTTTCGGAGAGCTTCTGCAAGTGCTCCTCCTGGTGGCCGCATTCCGCGCAACGGTATTCGTAAATCGGCATTTCGCGATTCTATCCTTGTTTTAAAAGGGAATATCGTCTTCCATGTCGTCGAACTTGCCGGGCTTCTTCGCGGCGGCCGCAGCGGCGGGCTTCGCTTCGCCGCGCGGCTGGCTGCGCTCGGGCATCGGCCGCGCTTCGCCGCCGCCCTCGCGCCGGCCGAGCATCTGCATCACGTCGGCGCGGATCTCGGTCGAGTAGCGGTCCTGGCCGTCCTTGTCCTGCCACTTGCGCGTGCGCAACTGGCCCTCGATGTAGACCTGAGAACCCTTCTTCAGGTATTCGCCGGCGATCTCGGCCAGGCGCCCGAAAAAGGCGATGCGGTGCCACTCGGTGGCTTCCTTCTTCTCGCCGCTCGTCTTGTCCTTCCACGTGTCGGTGGTCGCGACGCGGATGTTGGTCACCGCGTCGCCGCTCGGCAGGTATTTGGTTTCCGGGTCGGCGCCGAGATTGCCGACGATGATCACCTTGTTGACCGATGCCATGTCACACCCCTCGTTTGAACCATTGTGTCCCGCTCAACGTGCCGATGGAAGGCTCGTTGACTTCCTTCGCTGGAAAACCTGGAGGCGGGAATGCGGGACGGGCTATAGTAGCAAGTTTATCTTTTTCACCGGCAAACTTGGATTCCATTCGCATCCGCGGCGCGCGGATGCATAACCTCAAGAACCTCAGCCTCGAGCTGCCCCGCAACCGGCTGGTGGTGATCACCGGCCTCTCCGGCTCCGGGAAGAGCTCGCTCGCGTTCGACACGCTGTACGCCGAAGGCCAGCGGCGCTACGTCGAGAGCCTGTCGGCGTACGCGCGCCAGTTCCTGCAGCTCATGGAGAAGCCCGACGTCGACTTGATCGAGGGGCTCTCGCCGGCGATCGCCATCGAGCAGAAGGCGGCGAGCCACAACCCGCGCTCGACGGTGGGCACGGTCACCGAGATCCACGACTACCTGCGGCTCCTGTTCGCGCGCGCCGGCACGCCCTATTGCCCCGACCACGGCCTCGCGCTGCAGGCGCAATCCGTGGCGCAGATGGTCGAGCAGCTGCTCGCGCTGCCGGAAGAAACCAGGCTGATGATCCTCGCGCCGGTGGTCGCGGCGCGGAAAGGCGAGCAGGCCGAGTTGCTGGAAGAGCTGCGCGCGCAGGGCTTCACGCGGGTTCGTATCGACGGCCGCGTGCACGAGCTCGACGCTGCGCCGCGCCTCGCGAAGAACGCCAAGCATTCCATCGACATCGTCGTCGACCGCGTCAAGGCACGCGCCGACGCGAAGCAGCGCATCGCCGAGTCGCTCGAAACCGCGCTGCGGCACGCGGACGGCAGAGCGTTGGTGGTCGAAAATGACAAGAAAGAACATCTCTTTTCGGCGAAGTTCGCCTGTCCCTTGTGCGACTACGCGATCCCCGAGCTCGAGCCGCGCCTGTTTTCCTTCAACAATCCGATGGGCGCCTGCCCGCGTTGCGATGGCCTGGGCAGCATCGATTTCTTCGACCCGAAGCGCATCGTCGCCCACCCGAACCTGTCGCTCGCCGCCGGCGCGATCCGCGGCTGGGACCGGCGCAACCACTTCTACTACACGATGCTGCAGTCGCTCGCGCGTCATTACGAGTTCGACGCCGAGGCGCCGTGGGAGATGCTCGACGAGAAGGTGCAGGAGCTGGTGCTGGACGGCTCGGGCAAGGAAGCGATCGCTTTCCACTACCCCGGCGAGAAGGGGCGCAGCGCCGTGAAGTCGCATCCGTTCGAGGGGGTGGTGCCGAACCTCGAGCGCCGCTACCGCGAGACCGACTCCCTGGTGGTGAAGGAGGAACTCGCCAAGCTCATCAACCAGCGCGTCTGCCCGGACTGCGGCGGCGCGCGCCTGCGACGCGAGGCGCGAAACGTCAAGGTCGCGGACCGGACGATTTTCGAGATTTCCGCTCTTCCGCTCCGCCTTTGCCGCGAGTTCTTCGTGTCGCTGCGCCTCGAGGGTGCCAAGCAGCAGATCGCCGAGCGCATCGTGCGCGAGATCGCCGACCGGCTCGAGTTCCTGGTCAACGTCGGTCTCGATTACCTGAGCCTCGATCGCGCCGCAACCACGCTCTCGGGCGGCGAGGCGCAGCGCATCCGCCTCGCGAGCCAGATCGGCTCGGGCCTGACCGGCGTCATGTACGTGCTCGACGAACCCTCGATCGGGCTGCACCAGCGCGACAACGCGCGCCTGATCGAGACACTGCAGCGGCTGCGCGATCTGGGCAACTCGGTGATCGTGGTCGAGCACGACGAAGAGGCGATCCGCGCCGCCGACCACGTGGTCGACATGGGCCCCGGAGCGGGGGACGCCGGCGGCAAAGTCATCGCCGAGGGCACGCCCGCGCAGATCCTCGCCAGCCCGGAATCGCTCACCGGCCGCTACCTGTCGCGCGCGCTGACGATTCCCCTGCCCGCGCACCGCCACCGCTCGAAGCAGAAGATCGTGGTGCGCGGCGCGAAAGGCAACAACCTGAAGAACGTGGATTTCGAGCTGCCGCTCGGCCTCCTCGTCTGCGTCACCGGCGTCTCCGGCTCGGGCAAGTCGACGCTGGTGAACGACACGCTCTACGCGGCCGTGGCGCGCCATCTTTATGGCAGCACGACCGAGCCTGCGCCTCACGAAACCGTGGAGGGTCTCGAGCACCTCGACAAGGTGGTGAGCGTCGACCAGAGCCCGATCGGCCGCACGCCGCGCTCCAACCCGGCCACCTACACGGGCCTCTTCACGCCGATCCGGGAGCTGTTCGCCGGCGTGCCGGAGGCGCGGACGCGCGGCTATGACGCCGGCCGCTTCTCCTTCAACGTCAAGGGCGGGCGCTGCGAGGCTTGCCAGGGCGACGGCGTCACCAAGGTCGAGATGCACTTCCTGCCTGACATCTACGTCGCCTGCGACGTCTGCCACGGCAAGCGCTACAACCGCGAGACCCTCGAGGTGAAATACAAAGCGCGGAACATCCACGAAGTGCTGGAGATGACGGCGCTGGAGGCGGCCGGGTTCTTTTCCGCGGTGCCGGCGATCGCGCGCAAGCTGCAGACCCTGATCGACGTCGGCCTCGGCTACGTGCGCCTCGGCCAGTCCGCGACGACCCTCTCGGGCGGCGAAGCGCAGCGCGTCAAGCTCTCGCTCGAGCTCTCCAAGCGCGACACCGGCCGCACGCTCTACATCCTCGACGAGCCGACCACCGGCCTGCACTTCCACGACATCCTGCTGCTGCTGCAAGTGGTGCAGCGCCTGCGCGACGCGGGAAACACGGTGCTCGTCATCGAGCACAACCTCGACGTCATCAAGACCGCCGACTGGGTGGTCGACCTGGGGCCCGAGGGCGGCGACGGCGGCGGGCGCATCCTCGCTGCCGGGACGCCCGAGAAAATTTCGCAGACGCAAGAAAGCTTTACGGGGCGGTACCTGGCCGGCGTCTTGACAAAACCGAACGTTCGTACTATTTTGCCGCCCCATGAGCCCGGCCCCGGCAAACGCCCCGACCCCGACCAAGGGCGAGCAGACGCGCGCGGCCATCCTCGACGCCGCGCTGAAAATCGCTAGCAAGCTCGGCCTGGAAGGCCTGACGATCGGCACGCTCGCCGACGAGACCGGCATGTCGAAGTCGGGCCTGTTCGCCCACTTCGGCTCGCGCGAGGACCTGCAGCTCGCGGTGCTCGAGCACGCGGCGCAGATCTACGGCCAGCGGGTCTTCCTGCCGGCGCTGAAGATCGCGCGCGGGCTGCCCCGGCTGCGCGCGCTCTTCGAAGGCTGGCTCGACTGGACCATCGCCTCCGGCCTGCCGGGCGGCTGCATCATGATCTCCGCCGCCGCCGAGTACGACGATCGGCCCGGCCCGATCCGCGACGCGGTGATCGCCAACCAGCACCGCGGCACGGCGATCACCAAGAAGGCCGTCCGCCTGGCGATCGAGGAGGGACACCTCCGGGGCGACACCGATGCGGAGCAGATCGCCTTCGAGATGCTCGGCATCGTGCTCGCCAGCCACAACCATCGCCGCCTGCTCGGCGACGGCGAGTCGCGCAAGCGCGCGCTCACCGCGTTCGAGCAGCTCGTCGCCCGCCACGCCGCGGCGACCAAGAAACTCAAAGCCGTTTCCCGCTAGGAGAAGACGTCATGCCTCACGCCCATACGCTCGAGAAAATTAGCACGAACGTTCGATTCTCTGCCGTCCGCTGGCTGGCCCCCGAGCTCGCCGGCGCCGCCGCCGAGCGGCTGTTCCTCACGCCGCCGCGGCCGCGCTACGCCGCGCAGAGCGCGCTCGACCTGATCGACGCGCGCTCGAGCTTCCTCGAGCACAAAGGCCGCGCCATCGCCACCTGGCAGTGGGGCGAAGCCGATGCGCCGGCGGTACTGCTCGCGCACGGCTGGGGCGGTAACGCCGCGCAGATGCGCGGCTTCGTCTATCCCCTGCTCTCCGCGGGCTACCGCGTTGTCGCCTACGACCAGCCGGCACACGGCGTCTCGGGAGGCAAGCTCACCGGGCTCCCCGACTTC
The DNA here is from genome assembly GCA_001644455.1 of Betaproteobacteria bacterium SCGC AG-212-J23. Lineage (GTDB taxonomy): Bacteria > Pseudomonadota > Gammaproteobacteria > Burkholderiales > SG8-39 > SCGC-AG-212-J23. The sequence continues at coordinate 22,201 of LSTF01000030.1, read as the reverse complement.
GCCGACGTCTTCGCCGAGCTCGCCTGGCACCACGGTGGCGTCAGGGCGGTGATCGGTCATTCGCTCGGCGCTACCGCTGCTTCGCTTGCGCACGCGCGCGGACTTCCGCTCGAGAGCGTGGTCCTCGTCGCACCGCCGGCGGATATCGTCGGTTTTTCACGGCGCTTCGCGCGCTGGCACTGGATCCCGGAAGGCATCCGCCGCTCGATGCAGACGGCGATCGAAGAGCGCTACGGCATCACGTGGGACGAGCTCGAAGTCTCCCGGCTCGCGCCACGCCTCGGCGCGCGCGCGCTCGTCATCCACGACCGCGACGATCGCATCGTGCCCTGGACGCAGGGCGCCCGCGTCGCCAGCCTCTGGCCAAGCGCGCGTCTCCTCACCACCGACGGCCTCGGCCACGGCCGAATCCTCGCCAACGAGGATGTGGCGCGCGCCGCGGCAGAGTTCATCTCCGGCCGTTCGCAGATCGCGAACCCTGCGCGTCCCGCGCTGCCCTGGCCGGCGCCGCTCTACTGATGAACCGCACCGTCTCGGTCACCTGGCAGGACCCCGTACCGCTCGCGCAGGCGAGCCGGTCGATGGCCGGCATCGAGTTCCTGCGCGCCATCCGCGACCGCAAGCTGCCTTCGCCGCCGATCGCCGTGCTCCTCGGCTTCGACCTCGTCGAAGTCGAGCCGGGCCACGCGGTGTTCGAGATCACGCCGGGCGAACGGCACTACAACCCGATCGGCGTAGTGCACGGCGGCCTGGCGATGACGCTGCTCGATTCGTGCATGGGCTGCGCGGTGCAAACCCACATGCCCGCCGGCTCCGGCTACACCACGCTCGAGGCGAAGACCAATCTGGTGCGCGCGATCACTTCAGAAACCGGCAGGCTGCGCGCCATCGGCAAGACCCTGCACGTCGGCAAGCGCATGGCGACTGCCGAAGGACGCCTCGAGGATGCGTCCGGCAAGCTCTACGCGCACGCCACGACGACGTGCATTGTCCTAAGTAACGGCGGCTAGCCCGCTGCCCCGCCACTCCAGGCGCCGCTGGTGGTGGCTCGCGAGGCTCGCGCGGTGGCCGATCGAGACCAGCGTCGTGCGGGGCAGCTTCTCTTCGAGCACGCGGTAGAGCGCGTCCTGAGCGTCCTCGGGCAATGATGCCGTCGCCTCGTCGAGGAACAGCCAGTCGGGCTTGTTGAGCAGCGCGCGGGCGAAGGCGAGCCGCTGCTGCTCGCCGCCCGAGAGCACCTGCGCCCAGTTTTCGCTGCGCCCGAGATCCTCGGCGAGTTGCGGCAGGCCGACGGCGTTCAATGCCGCCTTCAGATCCGTCTCCGCATAGCGGGACGCCTCTTCCGGGTAGGCGACTGCGTTCTTCAGCACGCCGATCGGCAGGTAGGGCTTCTGCGGCAGGAACAGCAGCCGCGCGCCCTTCGGCAGGCTGATCCGGCCCTTCCAGTAGGGCCAGATGCCGGCGAGCGCGCGGAACAGCGTCGATTTGCCCGCGCCCGAGGGGCCGCTGACCAGGACGTCCTCGCCGCGCTTCAGCTCGATCGAAGTCGCGGCGAGCAACGGCTTGCCCTGCGGAAGGTCGATGCTCAGCCCCGCGAGCGACAGCGATTCGCCGGCGCCCTCGGCACGCTCCCCCTCGGTCTTCAGCTGATGGACCCGCTCGAGCGATTCGGCGAAGCCGGTCAGGCGATCCACCGTCGCCTTCCAGTTGGCGAAGCTGGTGTAGGCGTCGACGAACCAGGACAGCGCGCTCTGCACCTGGCCGAACGCCGAGGCGATCTGGAAGATGCCGCCGAGCGGCATCGCGCCGGAGAAGAAGCGGGGCGAAGCGACCAGGAACGGGAAGATGATCGCCACCTGGCCGTAGAACGACTGGAACCAGCCGAGCTGCTTGGTCTTCACCATCTTGGTCCACCAGATGGTGATCACGTCGCGGAAGCCGGCGCGAAGGTTCGTCAGCTCGGCCGCCTCGCCGCGGTACAGCGCCACGCCCTCGGTGTTCTCGCGCAGCCGGACCAGCGAGAAGCGGAAGTTGGCCTCGTAGCGCTGCTGCTCGAAGCCGATCCGGATCAGCGGCCGGCCGATGACGTGCGTGAGCCAGGTGCCGACGATGGCGTACACCAGCGCCACCCACACCATGTAGCCCGGGACGGTGACCCCGAAGAGGGTCAGCGCGCCGGAAATCGACCACAGGATGGCGACGAACGAGACCAGCGTGACGACCGCCGAGAGCAGTCCCAGCGCGAGCGACAGCGTCAGGTCGACGAAGATGTTGAGGTCGTCGGCGATCCGCTGGTCGGGGTTATCCGTGCCTTTGTCGAGGAGCTGCAGGCGGTAGTAGGCGCGATCCTGCATCCAGGCGGCCAGGAAACGCTCGGTCATCCAGGAGCGCCACTCGATCATCAGCATTTGCCGGAAGTACTGCCGGTACACGCCGTTGACGATGAAGATCACCGCCAGGAGCGTGAAGGTGCCGAGCTGATAGAAGAACTCCGTCTGGTTCTTCGTCTCGAACGTGCTGTAGAAGTCGCGGTTCCAGGTGTTGAACTGCACCTCGAGCCACACGCCCATCAGCGTCAGGCCGATCACCGTGGCGAGGAGGATCAGGCCGACGCGCCGCTCCTTCGACACCCAGTACGGCTTGGTGAGCGCCCAGAAAGCCTTTAGAAATCGCGTGGTTTGCATGGATCACCTGAGAAAAAGTCCGAGGCAGTTTACAGAACGGTCACCCCGGGGTAACAATCGACGCATGTCCGGTCGCGTGTTCCGCTTCGCGCCGAGCAGCACCTCCCGGCAGCATCCCCGCCATCTGTTCGTATTCCTGCATGGCTGCGGCGCGACCGCGCAGTCGATGATCCCGATCGCGTTCCGGTTCCAGGCGCGCTTCCCGAGCGCGGCGCTGGTGGTGCCGAGCGGCTTCAACCCCGACGCGCGCGGCGGCGCGGCGCAGGACTGGTATCCGACGCGCGGCCTGAACTGCGACAACCATCGCGAGCGCGTCGCGAGCGTGCTGCCCGACGTTGAAGACCTGGTGCGCCGCGAGCAGACCAACTTCGGCGTGCCGGCGAACCGCACCGTGCTGGTCGGTTTCTCGCAGGGCGGCACCGTCGCGCTCGAGGCGGTGAAGGGGCCGGGCTGCCTCGCCGGCGCGGTGGTGGCGTTCTCCTCGCGCTTCGCGCAGACGCCGGCGCGCGGCAGCCACATCGCGTCGCGCATCCACCTCGTGCACGGCGAATTCGACTCGGTGGTGTCGCGCGTCTACGCCGAGCGCGCCGCCCGCGTGCTCACCGGCCTGCACGTGCCGTGCACGCTCGACATCGTCGAGCACGACGGCCACGAGCTCTCGCACCGCGCGATCTGCCTCGGCTCGCTGCGGCTGCTGCAAGGCATCTACGAGGGCCGCCGGGCCACCTTGCATTGAAAGAAGGCATCGTCCTGCTCGGACACGGGTCGAAAGACCCGGAGTGGTCGCAGCCCTTCGAGAAAATCGCCGTCAGCCTCGGCAAGCGCTTGCCCGCGGTATCGGTGTTCCTCGCCTATCTCGAGCATGGCCCGTCGCTCGACGAAGCGGTCGCCGCGCTGGTGGCGAAAGGCGCCCTTTCTGTGCGCGTCATTCCGCTGTTCCTCGGCGCCGGGGGCCATGTGAAGGAAGATCTGCCAAAGCTCGTCGCGCAGGCGAAGCGTCCCGAGGTGAATCTCGTCCTCGACAAGCCGATCGGCGAGCAACCGGAAGTGATCGAGGCGATCGCCACCGCTATTTCACAATCGCGCTAGCGCTCTGCCTCGGCGCGCTGAGCCGCTCGAGCATCGCCCAGACGGCGCGGATCTGCGTGCCTTCTTTCGTCGCGTAGGCCGCGTTCGTATAGCCCCACCAGTCCCAGCAGCCGCGGGGATTGAAAAAGCTCGCTTTCACCTGCGGATAGAGAACGATCAGACGATTCGTTTCCGCCCAGCGGTTGTAGCCCGCATCGCGCGGAAAGCGATCGCCGCTTTGCTGGCAGCCATGGAACGCGACATGCACGCGGCAGCGCTCCGTCTCGCAATCCTTCGGCACATAAACGAATCCCTGGTCGAATTCCCGTAGCGCCCCGGACATCGCCGGCGGCCTGAGCGGTCCCAGCAGGTGTTTCAGCAACTCTCCCGCAGCGTCGTAGTCGCAATCGTTGAGGTAGGGTTCCTGCGTGACGGTGCAGTCCCTGTTCCCCGCGCCGTCGGTCACCATGCCGTGCCCCGCCGGCCGGTCGGCCACCAACTTCGCTTTGACGCCGTACAGCGCGTAGTACGCCGCGAGCTCGCGCACCACTTCGGGCTGCACCGTGTAGTCGTTGGTCCCGGTAAAGAGCCAGACCTTCGCCGCCGCGATGTTCTTCGTCGGGTCGATGCGGCCTGCCGCCGCGAAATTGTCCGTGTAGGACTTGAGCTGAGCGGCGCGCGGCAGCGGCGTCCACCATCCCGGGGTCATGCAGTTGTAGTAGGCGGTCCAGACGCTGCCCATGGCGCAGTAGTACGGCCCGCCGGCGATGACGCCCGCGCCCTTGACCATCGCCGAGTGCGCGACATGCATCTGCACCGCCATGTAGCCGCCCGAGGAAACGCCCGAAACCGTCACCGCCGAAATGTCCGCATGCAGCGCCGGAAGCTCGGCGGCCAAGGCCGACGAGCAAAAAAGGAGCGCGGCTAGGACTCGAGCAGGAAACGTTTGACGACTCCGATCTGCTCCTCGTTCATCAGCGCCGGCGCATGGCCGACGCCGGGAAATTCAACCACCTGCAGGTCGGGTTTCCGGCTTTGCATCTCATCCAGGGTTTTTTTCAGCAGAACTTCGGAATCCGCACCGCGCAGCACCAGCGTCGGACAGGTCACCTTGCTCCAGACGTTCCACAGGTCGATGCCGCGCAGCATGTCCGGTCCCATGGGAAATTCCGGGTCGATGTGGCCGTGCAGGCCCTCGCCGATCGCCGGATCGTAGCGAAGCAGGTACGGCGAGGAGCCTTCCCCGTCCTCGCGCCGCGCGCCGTGGCGCGCCATGTGCTGCCACTGCTCGTCGGTGAGCGGACCGAACGGCGCGCACACCTGGCGCAGATAGGCCTCGACTTCGCCGAGGCTGCTGAAGCGGCGGCCGCGCGTGATGTAGCCCTTCATGCGAAACAGCGCCGCCCACGGCACCAGCGCGCCGACGTCGTTCAGCACCAGGCGGCGGATCGGCGAGTTGGGTCGCGCGGCGAGGAACATGCCGATCAGCCCGCCCATCGACGTGCCGACCCAGTCGACCTTCACGGCGCCGGCGCGCGCGAGCATCGCCGCGGCGTCGCGCTGGTAGGTGGCGAAGGTGTACTCCGACGGATTTTCCAGCCAGTCGCTTTCGCCGCGACCGACCACGTCCATGCACAGCACGCGGCACTCGGGCGTGAGCTCGTCGGCGAGGTAGTCGAAGTCGCGGCTGTTGCGCGCCAGGCCATGCACGCAGATGACGACGTGGGCGGCGGAAGGATCGCCCCACTCCGTGTATGCGATGCGATGGAAGCCGCCGTCGCCGAGCGACAGGAAGTACTGCTGCTGCACGAACCGATTCTAAGTGGAGAGCTCGGGCAGGTCGCGGAACAATTCGAGCGCTTCCGGATTGGCCAGCGCCTCGGTGTTCCCCACCGGCATGTCGTGCACCATCGCCTTCACCGCCAGCTCGACGATCTTCCCGTTCTTGGTGCGCGGGATGTCCGCCACCTGCACGATCTTGGCCGGCACGTGCCGCGGCGAGGCATGTTTCTTGATGTCGGCGCGGATGCGCTCCTCGAGCTTGCCGTCCAGCACTTTGCCGTCCTTCAGTTTCACAAACAGGACGACGCGCGTGTCCGACTTCCAGATCTGGCCGATCGCCACCGCTTCCTCGACGTCGGCGATGCGTTCCACGACGCGGTAGATCTCGGCCGTGCCGATGCGCACGCCGCCGGGATTGAGCGTCGCGTCCGAGCGGCCGTAGACGATCATCGTGCCGCGCTTGGTGAGCTCGCACCAGTCGCCGTGGCACCAGACGTTCGGATACTTGGCGAAGTAGGCGGCGTGATAGCGCTCGCCGCCGGAATCGTTCCAGAAGCCGAGCGGCATCGAGGGGAAGGGCTTGGTGCAGACCAGCTCGCCCTTCTTGCCGGTTACTTCGTTGCCCTCTTCGTCAAAAACCGCGATGGCCATCCCCAGGGACCTGCATTGCAGCTCGCCGCGATAGACCGGCAGCACGGCCGAGGCGTCGGCGAAGGCGCCCATGATGTCGGTGCCGCCGGAGATCGAGGCGAGGCAGACGTCCTTCTTCACCGCCGAATAGACGTAGTCGAAGCTCTCCGGCGCGAGCGGCGAGCCGGTCGAGATCAGCATGCGCAGGCCCGGCAGGTCGTGCGCGTCGGCCGGGCGCACGCCGCGCTTGGAGAGCGCGTCGATGAACTTGGCCGAGGTGCCGAAGTGGGTGATGCGCTCCTTCTGCGCATAGTCGAAGAGCATCATGGCGTCGCGCGCGAACGGCGAGCCGTCGTAGAGCATGACGGTCGCCTCCGCGGCGAGCCCCATGAACATCACGTTCCACACCACCCAGTTGGTGGTGCAGTAGTAGAAGAACCGGTCGCCCGGCCGCACGTCGAAGTGGAACTTGAAGGTCTTCAGCGACTGCAGCAGCGTGCCGCCCGCGCCGTGGGTGATGCACTTCGGCTTGCCGGTCGTGCCCGAGGTGAAGAGGATGAACACCGGGTGGTTGAACGGCAGCTGCGCGTACTCGATCGTCGCCGGCTGATAGCGGCGCAGCCATTCGTCGAGGCGCACGCCCTTCGGCACGTCGTCCACCTCGACGCGAGGATTGAGGTGCGGCACGACCACCACCTTGCGCAGGCTTTTCAGGCCCTCGGCGATCTCGCGCACGCGCTCGAGCGAGTCGTGCGCGTCGCCGTTGTAGATGTAGCCGTCGGCGCAGAACAGGACTTTCGGCTCGATCTGCGAAAAACGTTCCAGCACGCCGTCGACGCCGAAGTCGGGCGAGCACGACGACCAGACGATTCCCTGCGAGAGCGCGGCGAGGGCAAGCATGCCGACCTCCGGAATGTTGGGAATGAACGCGGCCACCCGGTCGCCGGCGCGCAGGCCGAGGGCCTGCAGCGCCTGCGCGGCGCGCGACACTTCGCTCGTCAGGTCGGCGTACGAGATGCGGCGGCTCGGGCCGTTCTCGTCCCAGAGGACGAAAGCGTCGCCGCGATCGCCGCGGCGCATCAGGTTCTCGGCGATGTTGAGGCGCGCCTCGGGATACCAGCGGGCGCCGGGCATTTTGTCGCCGTCGACCAGCACGGTTCCGCCCTTGCGCGAGGCGATCACGCCGCACGCGTCCCAGACCTCGCTCCAGAACTCCTCGGGATTCGCGACCGACCAGTCGTAGAACTCGGCGTAGCTGTTGGCGTCGAGCTTGCGCTTGCGACTCACCGCGCGCGCGAATTGCGTGACCTGCGCTTCCTCGATCGCGCGCTCGGAGGGTTGCCAGAGCTTTTTCGGTGTCATGCGGGGAGCGTAGGATTCGGCGGCGAGATTCTATATGGGTGACCGCGCACGCGCAGCGATTTTCGCTTCGCACCGCATGGCTGAAACGGAGGCGGTGCGGCGGCTGCGCGCGCTGCAGCCGGATGCCGTCGCCTCGAAAAAGATCGCCGGACTTTCCTTTCAGCTCGCCGAACGGGTGCGCGCCGCTCCCCCGGCGCCGCTCTCGGCTGAATCGTTCCTGCGCCAGTACGGGCTCTCCACCCCGGAGGGCGTGGCGCTGATGTGCGTCGCCGAGGCGCTGCTGCGCATTCCGGATGCCGCCACCGCGGACGCGCTATTGCGCGACAAGCTCGCGTCCGGCAACTGGAGCACGGCGAGCGCCGCCGACTGGGCACTGATGCTGACCGGCACGCTGATGCGCTGGCACGACGAGCCGTCGACGCTGAAGAGCCTCATCTCGCGCCTCGGCGAGCCGGTCATCCGCACCGCGGTGAAGCAGGCGATGCGCATCCTCGCCGGCCAGTTCGTCCTCGGCGAGACGATCGAGCAGGCCGTGGCGCAGGCAGCGGCGCGCCCTCGCTACTGCTTCTCCTACGACATACTCGGCGAGGCAGCGCGCACCGCCGAGGACGCGGCGCGCTACTTCAAGCTGTATTCGCACGCGATCCAGACGGCACGCGTGCCCGACGGCGTCTCGGTCAAGCTCTCCGCCTTGCACCCGCGCTTCGAGGAAGCGAATCGCCCGCGGGTTTTTCGCGAATTGGTTCCCCAGATTCGACGGCTGGCGGAGCTGGCTGCGGGGCGCGGCATCGGCATGACCATCGACGCCGAGGAATCGGAGCGCCTGGAGCTGACGCTGGACATTCTCGAAGCCGTGCCCTCCGCCGGCCTCGCGGTACAGGCTTACCAGAAGCGCGCGCTCGCCGTCTGCGAATGGCTGGTCGAGCTCGGCCGCAAGCAGAAGCGGCGCATCGCGATCCGCCTCGTCAAAGGCGCGTACTGGGACGGCGAGGTGAAGCGCGCGCAGCAGCTCGGCATGCCCGACTACCCGGTCTTCACGCGCAAGGCGGCGACCGACGTTTCCTACGTCGCCTGCGCGACTGCGCTCCTGGCGGCACCGGAGGCGATCTATCCCGCGTTCGCCACCCACAACTGCCGCACGCTGGCGACGATCCTGGAGATCGGGGAATCGAAGCCGTTCGAATTCCAGAAATTATTCGGTATGGGCGACGCGCTCTATGGCATCGCGCTCGCCGATCGCCCGGACGTGCGATGCCGCGTCTACGCGCCGGTGGGCAGCTTCAGCGACCTCCTCCCCTATCTCGTGCGCCGGCTGCTCGAGAACGGCGCCAACACCTCGTTCGTGCACCAGATCGCCGATCCGGCGGTGCCCCTCGAGGACCTGGTCGCGGATCCCACGCAAGCGCCGCTCGCACCCGATCCCCGCATCCCGCTGCCACGCGACCTCTACCCTGACCGCAGGAACTCTCTAGGCATGGATCTCTCCGTTCGCAGCAACCTCGACGCGCTCAAGGCGCATATCGCCGCCGACGGCGCTCTCCCACCCGTCGATGAGACGTCGCCGGAGGAGCTCGACTTCAGCCTCGCCCGCGCCGCGGACGCGTTCGAATCCTGGTCGCGCACGCCGGCGGCCGAGCGCGCCGCGCGGCTCGAGCGCGCCGCCGACCTGCTGGAAGCGCACCTGGTCGAGCTGGTCTCGCTCATCGTGCGCGAGGGCAAGCGCACCTACGCCGATGCGGTCTCCGAAGTACGCGAAGCCGCCGACTTCTGCCGGTACTATGCCCTGCAAGCGAAGCAGCATTTCGACAAACCTCTTTTGCTTTCGGGACCGGCCGGCGAGAAGAACGAGCTGTTCCTGCATGGTAGAGGCGTGTTCGCCTGCATCAGCCCGTGGAACTTCCCGCTCGCGATCTTCACGGGGCAGGTGGCCGCCGCGCTCGCGGCGGGCAACTGCGTGATCGCCAAGCCCGCCGAGCAGACGCCGCGCACCGGCATGCGCGCGCTGGAAATCCTCTACGAGGCCGGCATTCCCGCCGACGTCGCCTGCGGCGCGATCGGCGACGGCAGCCTCGGCGCGCGGCTCGTCGCCGATCCGCGCATCGCCGGCGTCGCCTTTACGGGTTCAGTCGAAACCGCGCGCCTCATAAATAAATCTCTTTCTGAAAGAAGCGGACCCATCGTGCCGCTCATCGCGGAAACGGGCGGGGTCAACGCCATGCTGGTCGATTCCTCCGCGCTCCCCGAGCAGGTGGTGGACGACACCGTCGCCTCGGCGTTCCAGAGCGCCGGCCAGCGGTGCTCCGCACAGCGCATCCTCTTCCTCGAGGCCGGCAACGCGCCGCGCACCCTCGAGCTGCTGCGCGGTGCGCTCGCCGAGCTGAAGGTGGGCGATCCGGTCGAGCCCGACACCGACATCGGCCCGGTGATCGACAGAGCCGCCCACGATGCGCTCGCGCACCACATCCGACAGCTCCGGCAATCCGCGAAGCTAGTCGGCGCCGCGCATCTCTCGCCCGGCCTGCACGGCCACTACATCGCGCCGATCGCCTTCGAGATGCCGCTCGAGCAGTTGCCGAAAACGGAAGTCTTCGGGCCGATCCTGCACGTCTGCGTCTACCAGCGCGACGATCTCGACCGCGTCCTCGCCTGGCTGCGCGACACCGGCTACGGCCTCACGCTCGGCATCCACAGCCGAATTCAGTCTTTCGTCGATCGAGTGATAGCGCAAGCGCGCGTCGGCAACGTCTACGTGAACCGCAGCATGATCGGCGCCGTGGTGGGCGTGCAGCCGTTCGGCGGCGAAGGCCTATCGGGTACCGGCCCGAAGGCCGGCGGGCCGCACTACATGCTCAGGTTCGCGACGGAAAGAACGCTGACGGTGAACACCGCCGCGATCGGCGGCGTCACCGAACTGCTCAGCGGCGCTTCGCCAATTCGGACCACTCGCTAGCCTGCACGCGGCCGACGAGCACGAACTTGCCGTTGCCGTCGGGCCTGAAGATCGACGCCTCGCCTTCGCGCACGTCGAACCAGTCCTTGCCGAAGGCATCGAGGATGTTCGGGTTGTGGCTGACCACCAGCGTGTTCGTGCCCCGCGCGGGCGGGGTCGCCGCCAGCTTGCGCATCGCTTCGGTGCGGCGGTCGTTCTCGATCGGCGTCACCACCTGCCCGCCCTCGCTGACGTCGGCGGTGGCAACGACATCCTTGCCTGAAATCAGGCGGCCGGTCTCCACCGCGCGGTAGAACTTGCTGGTGTAGACGGCACCGATCGGAACCTGCAGCGTCTTGAATGCGCCGTTGATCTCGCGCGCGACCTGCCGGCCGCGCTCGCTCAGCTGGCGCTGCTTCGAGACGTTGTTCGGGTCGTCAAGATTGAGAGGATCGGTGTCGGCCTGGTCGCGATGGGTCGCGCCGTGGCGAAAGACGATCACACAGCCGCCCTGCTTGAGCGCGGCGACGATCGCCTGTGCGTCTTGCGCGTGAACCGAAGAAGCAACGACGAGAGCCGCAATGAGTGCTAGCGAACGAAACATGGACCTCCCTCCTGATGAACGGGAAAGCCTACTCCCTCGATGTTTCTGCCGCGTTCTGTTTTTGTTTCTGTCAGTCGACGCGCGCGCCCGAAGCTCTCACCACCGGCGCCCACTTCGCGATTTCGCTCTTCACGAACGCGCCGAACTGATCCGGCGTCATCGGGATGAAGCGCGCGCCTTCGTTGAGCAGGCGCGCCTGCATCTCGGGCGTCTGCATGATCTTCAGCGTCTCGGCGTTCCAGCGCTGGACGATCTCGGGCGAGGTCCTGGCCGGCGCGAAGAAGCCCACCCAGTTGGTGACGGCAAAGCCCGGAAGGCCCGACTCGGCGACGGTCGGCAGGTCGGGGACGGCCGCGGAGCGCTGCGCGCCGATGGTGGCGAGGGGCCGCAGCTTGCCGGCCTTCACGTGCGGCAGGACGGTCGGCATGGTCGCGAAAAGCATGGTCGTCTGGCCGGCAAGCAGGTCGGTAATCGCGGGCGTGTTTCCCTTGTACGGGATGTGGTTCATGTCGACCTTCGCCATCGCCTTGAACAGTTCGCCGGCCAGGTGGCTGGAGGTGCCCATGCCGGCCGAGGCGAAGCTGAGCGTGCCGGGATTGGCCCGGGCATAGGCGATCAGCTCCGGCACGCTGTTGGCCGGCACGGAAGGATGCACGACGAGCAGGCCCTCGGCCTCGAGCAGGTGCGCGATCGGCGCGAAGTCGTTCACCGCGTCGTAGGGCATGCGCGAGAAGAGCGTGACGTTCACCGCGTGCGTGCCGATGCTGCCGATGCCGATGGTGTAGCCGTCGGGCGGCGCCTTGGCGACGAGGTCGGCGCCGATGTTGCCGCCGGCGCCGGTGCGGTTGTCGACCACCACCGGCTGGCCCCAGGTCTCGCTCAGCTTCGCGGCGACGATGCGGCCGTAGATGTCGGCGATGCCGCCGACCGGGAACGGCACGATGAGCTTCACCGGCTTCGCCGGATAGCCCTGGGCGAAGACCGTCAGGGGGAAGAGCAGGACGAGCAGCAGCAGTCTCATTTGTTGCTCCGCGGTCGGGTCAGCATTTCAGGGCTGAGGAGCCGGTCGAGCTCCTCGCGACTCATGAGCTTCTTCTGCAGGACGAGGTCGTAGACCCGCGCGCCGGTAGCGAGCGCCTCCTGCGCGATCTCGGTCGAGCGGGCATAGCCGATGAAGGGAGTGAGCGCGGTGACGAGCGCGGTCGATCCGTCGAGCAGGCTCCGCGCGCGTTCCACATTGGCGGTGATGCCCTTGACGCAGCGCTCGCCGAGCGTGCGGCAGCCGGCGGCGAGGTGGTAGAGGCTCTTGAACAGGCTGTGGGCGATGATCGGCTCGAAGGCGTTGAGCTGCAGCTGCCCGGCTTCGGCCGCCATGGTCACCGTGATGTCGTTGCCGATCACCTCGAAGGCGATCTGGTTCACGACCTCCGGAATGACCGGATTCACCTTGCCCGGCATGATCGACGAGCCCGCCTGCACCGCCGGCAGCGAAATCTCGCCGATGCCGGCGCGCGGTCCCGAGGAGAGCAGGCGCAGGTCGTTGCAGACCTTCGACAGCTTGACCGCGATGCGCTTCAGCACGCCGGAGAGCTGCACGAACGAGCCCGCGTCCTGCGTCGCCTCGATCAGGTTGGGCGAGCTGACGAAATCGATGCCCGACACCTCGGAGAGCCGCCGCGTCACCAGCGCCGCGTAGTCAGGATGCGCGTTGATGCCCGTGCCGATCGCCGTCGCGCCGAGGTTGATCTCGCGGATCAGTCCCGCGGCTTCCGAGAGCCGGCTCTCGTCCTCGCCCAGCATCACCGCGTAGGTGGAAAACTCCTGGCCGAGCGTCATCGGCACCGCGTCCTGGAGCTGGGTGCGGCCGACCTTGAGGACGTGCGTGAACTCCGCCGCTTTGGCTGCAAACGCTTCTCTCAGGAATTTCATCTCTTCCAGCAGCCGGCGAATACCGAGCTGCAGGGCAAGCTTTACCGCGGTGGGGTAGACGTCGTTGGTGCTCTGCGACATGTTGACGTGGTCGAGCGGGTGCAGGCGCGCGTAGTCGCCCTTGCCTCGGCCGAGCTCTTCCAGCGCGCGATTGCAGATCACCTCGTTGGCATTCATGTTGCTGGAGGTACCGGCGCCGCCCTGGATCACGTCGACGACGAACTGGTCGTGCAGGTTGCCCTCGCGCACCGCCTCGCAGGCGAGGCGGATCGCGGTCGCGCGCTCCTCGTCGAGCAGCCCGAGCTCGGCGTTGGCGATCGCGGCGGCCTGCTTGAGGCAGGCGAGCGCCACGACGAGGTCGGGATAGATCGCGATCGGCGTGCCGCTGATCGCGAAGTTCTCCAGCGCCCGCAGGGTGTGTATGCCGTAGTACACATCCGCAGGCACTGCGCGGTCTCCCAGCAGGTCGTGCTCGGTGCGCGTGGGCTGCGACATGACTGGGGATTCTGGCACTATTCACATTGATGTCGGACGATCTCGATTTCAGCAAGCCCGCCGGCAGTCCCAAACCGGCTGCCCCTGCCGCCGCGCCGCAGGCACCGATCTACGTTCCGGCGATCGCGAAAGCCTTCTTCGAATCGGCCGGCAAGGAAGAGCAGGTCGCCGCCGGCGCCGTGTTCTTCTCCGAGAACCAGAAGGGCGGGCTGTTCAAGAAGGACAAGATGTATTTCCTCGCGGAAGGCCAGGTCGGCCTGTTCATGCAGAGCAAGCCGATCGGCACCATCAAGGCCGGACAGATCTTCGGCGAGATGGCGGCGATTACCGAGTCGCCGCGCAGCGCCACCGCCGCCGCGCAAACCCCGTGCAAGGTGATCTCCCTCGACGACAAGGGCTTCAACGCCGCGCTACAGAAGAAGCCGGAGTTCGCGCTGATGATGCTCGGCATGCTGATCCAGCGCCTGCGCGGCATGATGGCCAAACTCTCGGGCGTGCCCAGCGCGGGCGACGTGAAGGAGTCGCCGCGCGTGTTCGACAAGACGCTCCTCGCCAGCCTCACCAAGGGACTCGGCGACCAGGCGCAGCAGCGCTACGACAAGGGCAAGGTGATCATGGTCGCCGGCCAGACCGGCGCGCTCATGTACGTGGTGCTGGAGGGCAAGGTGGCGATCTCGATCCGCGGCGCCGTGGTGCAGTACGTCGGCCCGGGAGCGGTGTTCGGCGAGATGGCGCTCATCGACCAGTCGCCGCGGGCGGCGAACGCGGCCGCCGAGGCCGACACGATCCTGCTCGGCATCAATCGCCAGGTGTTCCTCAACCTGATCAAGTCGGACCCCACTTTCGGCGCCTCGCTGCTGACCGCGGTGGCCGAGCGCGTAAGGAATACCGCCGCAGGCGTTAAGTAGGTAGAATTTTTCGTCTAACCCCAGGGGAGACAGAAATGATCCGCTTTTCATTCGTTGCCGCCGTGCTGGCCCTGTTCAGCATCGGCGCCATCGCGCAGGACGGCACGCTGAAGAAGATCAAGGACAGCGGCTCGATCACCATCGGCCATCGCGACGCTTCCGTGCCCTTCTCGTACTACGACGACAAGCAGCAGCCCATCGGCTATGCCATGGACCTCTGCCATCGCATCGTCGACGCGGTGAAGGCCGAGCTGAAGATGCCGGCGCTCAAGACCAACTACCAGCTGGTCACCTCGGCGAACCGCATCCCGCTGATGGCGAACGGCACGATCGACCTCGAGTGCGGCTCGACCACGAACAACCTGGCTCGCCAGGAGCAGGTGTGGTTCACCATCACGCACTTCGTCACCGCCAACCGCTGGGTCGCGAAGAAATCCTCCAAGGTGAAGTCGCTGGAGGACCTGAAGGGCAAGACCATCGTCTCCACCGCGGGCACCACCAACATCAAGCAGATCACCGAGATCAACGCCGCGCAGAACCTCAACATGCGCATCATTTCGGCGAACGGCCATCCCGAGGCCTTCCAGATGGTCGAGACCGGCCGCGCCGAAGCGTTCGTGATGGACGACATCCTGCTCGCCAGCCTCGCCGCCTCCTCGCGCTCGCCGAAGGACTACGAGATCTCGGCGACCGCGCTTTCCGTCGAGCCCTACGGCATCATGCTCAGGAAGGACGACAAGGAGTTCAAGGCGGTGGTCGACAAGGCGATGACCCAGATCTACAAGTCGGGCCAGATCAACGCCATCTACTCGAAGTGGTTCGAGAAGCCGATCCCGCCGAAGAACATCAACCTCAACCTGCCGATGGGCGCGGCGATGAAGAAGGTGGTCGCGAACCCGACCTCCTCCGGCGACCCGAAGGACTACAGTAACTAGACGCCGCAAGGCGTCGCATGCAGTACAACTGGCACTGGAAGGTTCTGCTCGAGACTGAACCGGGCGGCACCGGCACCTACCTCCAGTACCTGATCGTCGGCCTCGGCTGGACCCTCGCCACGGCGCTCGTGGCCTGGGTCCTGGCGCTGGCGATCGGCGCGGTGGTCGGCACCCTCCGCACCACCTCGCTCAAATGGGCGGTGCGGGCCGGCAACCTGTACGTCGAGATCTTCCGCAACGTCCCGCTGATCGTGCAGATGTTCCTCTGGTTCTTCGTCGTGCCGGAGCTGCTGCCGCAGGCGATCGGCGACTGGATCAAGCAGATGCCGCCGCCCTGGGGGTCGTACGTTCCCGCGGTGATGTGCCTCGCGATCTTCACCTCGGTGCGCGTCGCCGAGCAGCTGCGCGCCGGCATCAACTCGCTGCCGCGCGGCCAGCGCCTGGCGGGCATCGCCACCGGGCTCACCGAGGCGCAGGCCTATCGTCACGTGATCCTGCCGCAGGCGTTCCGCATCGTCCTGCCGCCGCTCACCTCCGAGTTCATGAACATCATCAAGAACTCGTCGGTCGCGCTCACCATCGGCCTGCTCGAGCTCACCGGCCGCGCCCGCGCCATGCAGGAGTTCAGCTTCCGCGTCTTCGAGGCGTTCGCCACCGCGACGGTGATCTACCTGCTCACCAACCTGATCGTGGTCCTGGCGATGCGCGCGCTGGAGAAGAAGGTGCGCGTCCCGGGCCTGATCGCCGCGCAGGCGGGGCACTAGATGTTCGCCGGCTACGACTTCGACGTCATCGAGCGCTCCCTGCCCTACCTGTTCAGGGAGGGCATGGTCTTCACCCTGACGCTGACCGCGCTGGCGATGGCCGGCGGCATCTTCTTCGGCACGCTGCTGGCGATGATGCGCCTCTCGTCGGTCCGGGTGGTGTCGGCGCTCGCCGGCGGCTACGTCAACCTGATGCGCTCGCTGCCGCTGGTGCTGGTGATCTTCTGGTTCTTCTTCCTCGTGCCCTACCTCTACGGCGCCGTGCGCGGCGAAGGCAGGCCGATCGCGATCGGCGCGTTCTATTCCGCGCTGATCACGTTCACCATGTTCGAAGCGGCCTACTACTGCGAGATCATGCGCGCCGGCATCCAGTCGATTGCCCGCGGCCAGGTCTGGTCTGCCTACGCGCTCGGCCTCAACTACTGGCAGACGATGGGCTTCATCGTCCTGCCGCAGGCGTTCCGTAACATGCTGCCCGTGCTGCTGACGCAGACCATCATCCTCTTCCAGGACACGTCGCTCGTGTACGTGATCTCGGCGACCGACTTCCTCGGCGCCGCGGCCAAGATCGCCAACCGCGACTACCGCCTGGTGGAGATGTACACCTTCGTGGCCGTGGTGTATTTCATCGTCTCCTACGGCTTGAGCGCTTTGGTCAAGACATTCCAGGACAGGATCGCGATCATCCGATGATTTCCATCGACAACGTCAGCAAGTGGTACGGCAGCTTCCAGGTGCTCACCGACTGCAGCACCGGCGTCGCCAAGGGCGAGGTGGTCGTGGTCTGCGGGCCCTCCGGCAGCGGCAAGTCGACCCTGATCAAGTGCGTCAACGCGCTCGAGCCTTTCCAGAAAGGCGCGATCACCGTCGACGGCGTCTCGGTCGGTGATCCCAGGACCAACCTGCCCAAGCTGCGCGCGCGCATCGGCATGGTGTTCCAGAACTTCGAGCTTTTCCCGCACATGAGCGTCACGCAGAACCTCGTGCTGGGGCAGGTCAAGGTGCTGAACCGCGGCGAGGACGAGGCGCGCCAGCGCGGCCTGAAGCTTCTCGAGCGCGTCGGCCTGATCGCGCACAAGGACAAGTTCCCCGGGCAGCTCTCCGGCGGTCAGCAGCAGCGCGTGGCCATCGCCCGCGCCCTGTCGATGGACCCGATCGCCATGCTGTTCGACGAGCCGACTTCGGCGCTCGACCCGGAGATGATCAACGAGGTGCTCGACGTGATGGTCGATCTCGCCAAGGAAGGCATGACCATGATGGTCGTGACCCACGAGATGGGCTTCGCGCGCAAGGTCGCACACCGCGTGATCTTCATGGACGCCGGGCACATCGTCGAAGACGCGAAGAAGGACGACTTCTTCGGCAAGCCGCGCTCCGAGCGCGCGCAGCAGTTCCTGTCAAAGATCCTGCATCACTGACGTCTTTCGACTTTCGCCTTCATTTCGTCCGAAAGGCGATAGTCGGGATAGCGCTTCCTGAAGTCCGCGAGCTCGCGGTCGGCTTCCAAATCCCTTCCCTGCCGGCGCAGATCGGCGATGCCCTGCAGCCATTGCTCGGGCGACGCGGCAACCTTCGCCAGTGAAGCGCTTCTTTCCGCGGCTCGCGGCGCGGCGGCGCTCTGAGCCTGCGCGCGCGCGGTTCGATTTTCCGCGGGCGGCGCGGCCGCTGGCGGAGATGAATCCGCGCGCGGGTCGGGAGTGAACCGCTGGCGCGCAGGCTTGTGTGCCTGTTCCAATGCGTCTCTGGCCAGCGGCTCCGGGGCTGCCGCTGGCGCAGCCTCAGTAGCCATCTCCGTAACCGGCTGGTCCCGGTCGATGTGCACCGCCACCGCGACCGCAAGGACGATCACGGCGGCGGCCGCTACCGGGAAATACCAGCGGCGCCGGACCGCGCGGCGCGAGGCAGCGAGGATCGCGTCGTCCAGCGCGCGCGGCGGCTCCTCGAGCGGCAGCTCGCGATAGCGCCCGGAGACCTTGGGGTCCTCACTCATCGCTCACCGCGCTGCGTAATTTCATGAGTGCGTAGCGCAAGCGGCTCTTCGCCGCTTCCTCGTTGGTGCCGGTTGCCGCGGCGATCTCCGCCACGCTCATTCCGCTCTCCTCGTGAAGCAGGAAGGCCTCGCGCTGCACCGGCGGCAGGCTTTCCAAAACCTGCAGAAAGCGCGCCAACCCTTCGCGCGCTTGGGCCTGACTGGCGGGATTGTCCGAGGATACGGGTTCTTCGTCGGAGTCCACCAGCGTCAGGCCCTTTCGCCGCCAATGGTCAACGAGAAGATTATGGGCGATGGTGTAGAGCCAGGTCGTGAACTTGGCGCTCGGCGCGTAGCGGCCGCGCGCCTCGATGACGCGGATCCAGGCTTCCTGGAACAGCTCCTCGGCGACAGCGCGATCTTTCAACGAACGGAGCACGAAGCGGTAAAGCGCGCCGCGATGGCGCGCGTAGAGGGTCTCGAAGGCCCCGGCGTCTCCGTCGCGATACGCGAGCATGAGCTGTTCGTCCGGGGCCTCCATTCGCCATGAGTTTACCCCGCGGGGTCGGGAACGAAGCCCGGGAAGGGGCGGGGCGCGACGCGCACTGGATCACGGATGATGCCGCGCGCCAGCAGGTTTGCATGACTGTCGTAGTAGAGCGTGACGACTTCCGCGGGAGCGCTGGTGGCGCGCTCGAAGGTCACGCGTGTCGCGGGCGAGTACTCCTGGCGGCCATGACCGGTGCCGAGACGATCGTCCGCTCTCGATTCCGCGCGGGCGGCGGGCGCACCCTGCCCGTACGGCTGCGGCTGAGGTACCGGTTCGACCTTGCGCCGGAACAGCGCGATGCCGATCACGCCGACGTCGTCCGGCCGCCCGGTACGCGCGGCATAGGAGTCGGGTAGCGCGGTGAAGTAGAACGCCGCGGTTTGCGACAGGCTCTTGCGCCAGCCGAGGATGTCGAGCCCGCCGCGCGGCGAGAGCACGTAGCCGCTCTGCGAGGGCTCGGCCGTCTGCCCGGTGATCACGTTGACGCCATCGACGGAAACCACGGCGAGCACGTCCTGGGACTGCCGGCTGCGAAGCGTGACCTGGTACTCATTGCCGGGTTTGCCGGCGACGTATGCCCTGCCTTCGTGCCAGTAGACCGGTAAACGCCTTCCTTCGGTGCGGTCGTACACGGAGAGATCGACCATGCCGCCATGCGCGTGGGCACAGGCGGAGGTCACCAAGGCAACTACAGCAAGAAGCGCTTTCATGTTCTCCCTTTCGTGGTTGGAATCCGTCTTGCTTGAAACGGAATCGCACAGCGAAAGGGTTAAACCTGAAAACTGTCACTTCGACTGCGTAGAATCCGCGTCCTCATGAAAAACTACTCGTGCAGCAAGTGTCCGGGGTACTGCTGCAGCTACCCGGAGATCGAAGTCACGAAGGGCGACATCGCGCGCCTGGCGAAGCATTTCGGTGTCACGGCGGAGCAGGCCGAAGCGCGCTTTACCAAAGGCACGCGGCTGCTACGCCATCAGAAGGACCGGATCTTCGACAGCGTCTGCATGTTCCTCGACCAGAAGACGCGCCGCTGCACCGTCTACGAGGCACGGCCCGGCGTCTGCCGCGAGTATCCCGACAGCCCGCGCTGCGGCTACTACGAGTTCCTCAAGTTCGAGCGCACCCACCAAGGCGACCCGAAGTTCATCGCTTTGACGTAAGCGCCTTCTCGCGGATCGCCGAGAGCGTCATCGTCGGAGTGATGGCATCCGGGTCGATCTTCAGCTCGATCAGCGCCGGCTTGCCCGAGCGCGAGGCGCGCTCGAAGGCCGGCGCGAAGTCCTCGGTGCGCTCCACCGTCTCGCCGTGCCCGCCGAAGGCGCGCGCGTAGGCGGCGAAGTCGGGATTCTTCAGATCGGTGCCGAACACGCGGCCCGGGTACTCGCGCTCCTGGTGCATGCGGATCGTGCCGTAGATGCCGTTGTTCACCACCAGCGCGACGAAGTTCGCGCCGTACTGCGCGGCAGTGGCGATCTCCTGCCCGGTCATAAGGAAGTCGCCGTCGCCGCACAGGCCGAGCACGGTGCGCTTCGGCTCGGCAAGCTTCGCCGCGACCGCCGCCGGATAGCCGTAGCCCATCGAGCCGTTGGTCGAGCCGAGCTGCGTGCGAAAGCCCTTGTAGCGGAAATGGCGGTGCAGCCAGCCGGCGAAGTTGCCCGCGCCGCCGGCGACGATCGCGTCCTGCGGCAGGTTGTCGGAGAGCCAGCGGATCACCTCGCCGTACTGCAGCTTGCCCGGCATCGGCCGCGGCTCGGTCCACTGCAGGTAGTCCTTGCGCAAGGCTTCCGTGTCCGCTTTCCATCCCGGTTTGGAAAAGGACAGCGGTGAGAGCGCATCGACGAACTGCGCCATGCCCGAGTTGATCGCGAGCGACGGCCGGTAGACGCGACCGAGCTCCTCGGCGCCGCCGTGCACGTGCACCAGCGTCTGGCGCGGCAGCGGCGCCTCGACCAGGCTGTAGGCGCCCGTCGTCATCTCGCCAAGGCGCGCGCCGATCACGAGCAGCACGTCGGCTTCCTTGACCCGCTCGGCGAGCTTCGGATTGATGCCGATGCCGACGTCGCCGGCGTAATTCGGGCTGCGGTTGTCGAACAGGTCCTGGCAGCGGAAGGAAGTGCCGGCGGCGAGGCCGTTCGCCTCGACCCATTTCTGCAGCTTCAGGCACGCCTCGCGGTCCCAGCCGCCGCCGCCGATGAGCACAAAGGGCTTCTCCGCTTTTTGCAAAAGGCCGTTCAATTCGGAAATGCCTTGCGGCGAAGGCGCGGGCCGCACCTTGTGATAGCGGGGAACGTCCGCGACTGCCGCCTGGCCATAGAGCGCGTCTTCCGGCAGCGCCAGCACCACCGGTCCCGGCCGTCCGGCGCACGCGGTGTGGAAGGCATGGCTCACGTACTCGGGGATGCGCTCGACGCGGTCGATCTGCCCGACCCACTTCGCCATCTGGCCGTACATGCGCCGATAGTCGATTTCCTGGAACGCCTCGCGTTCGGCGAACTCGTTCGGCACCTGGCCGATGAACACCACCATCGGTGTCGAGTCCTGCAAGCCGGTGTGGACGCCGATCGCGCCGTTGGTGGCCCCCGGCCCGCGCGTGACGAAGAGAACGCCCGGCTCGCCGGTCAGCTTGCCATAGGCCTCCGCCATGTACGACGCGCCGCCTTCCTGCCGGCAGATGACGAAGGAGAGGCGCTCGCGCGTGTCGTACATGCCGTCGAGCACCGGCAGGTAGCTCTCGCCCGGGACGCCGAACGCGAGCTTCACGCCTTGCGCGACCAGCGCGTCGGCGAGGATCTTCCCGCCGTGGCGGGTCTTGAGGTCGGATTTCATCCGGTTATTATCCTCACCGTGGACGATATCAACACGCTGCGCCGCATCCTGCGCGAGTGCCGCACCCTCGCCGTGGTCGGCCTCTCCGCCGACTGGTTCCGGCCGAGCTATTTCGCGGCCAAGTACATGCAGGAGCACGGCTACCGCGTCATCCCTGTGAACCCCAAGTACACCGAGATCCTCGGCCAGAAATGCTACAAGTCGCTCCGAGACATCCCGGAGAAGGTCGACCTGGTCGACGTCTTCCGCAAGACCCAGGACGTGCCGCCGATCGCCGAGGAGGCCATCGCCATCGGCGCCAAGGTCCTGTGGCAGCAGCTCGGGGTGAAGAACGAGGCCGCTGCGGCCAAGGCCCGGGCGGCGGGGCTGGAAGCGGTCATGGACCGGTGCGTGAAAATCGAGCACGGCCGGCTATTTGGCGGCCTTAACTGGGTCGGCGTGAATACCCGGGTAATTTCTTCCAAGCGGCCGCGTTGGCTCGCTTATTGACCTGACCGGGGCGTCAGGTATGCTGGTCGCATGGGGAGGACGGTGCGGCTTTTCGAGGGGAGATTCGGGCGGCTATTGCTGACCGAGTTCGCGCCGAACGACCAGGTCCAGGCGCACACCGACCCCGCCATCCTTCTCGGGCAGGGCGCCGAAGAAGTCCTGCTTCTCAACCCCGGCGAGCTGCACGTCATCCTCAGCCCGTCCCGCGCGCTCGAGTTCCACGCGGCCGGCGAGTGGCTGCGCGCGAGCTTCCCGGCGGCGTTCGAGGCCGAGGACC
>LSTF01000029.1 GCA_001644455.1 Betaproteobacteria bacterium SCGC AG-212-J23 | reverse complement strand
AGGTCGCGTTCGGCAAGCGCCGCGCGAGCCGCGTGGTCAAGCCGCTCGCCGGCCATCTCGCCAAGGCGGGCGTCGAGGCGGGTCACGTGCTGAAGGAATTTCGTGCCAAGGTGGAAGAGCTCGCCAACCTGAAGCCCGGCGCCAAGGTCGGCGTCGAGATCTTCAAGGTCGGCCAGCGCGTCGACGTGCAGGGCGTGACGATCGGCAAGGGCTTCGCCGGCGTCATCAAGCGCCACCACTTCGGCGGCCAGAACGCCTCGCACGGCAACTCGGTTTCGCACCGCGTACCCGGCTCGACCGGCCAGAACCAGAGCCCGTCGCACGTTTTCAAGGGCAAGCGCATGCCGGGCCATCTCGGCGACGCGACACGCACCATCTCCGGACTGGAAGTCATCCGCATCGACGCCGAGCGGCAGCTGCTGCTCGTCAAGGGCTCGGTGCCCGGCTCGAAAGGCAGGGACGTAGTCGTTCGGCCGGCGGCGAAGTTCTACAAGCCGGTCGTGAAGCAGGCGCCCAAGCCGCAGGCCAAGGCCGAGCCGAGGGCTGCGAAGCCCGCCGCCAAGCCGGAAGCGAAACCCGCCGCCATGCCGGCGCCGGCGAAGAGCTAGAGCCATGGAACTGAAGACCATCAACGACAAGGGCGCGACCGGCACCATCAAGGCCTCGGACGAGCTGTTCGGCCGCGACTTCAACGAGGCACTGGTGCATCAGGTCGTGGTCGCCTTCCAGGCGAACGCCCGCATCGGCTCGCGCGCGCAGAAAGACCGCGGCGAGGTCAACCACTCGACCAAGAAGCCCTGGCGGCAGAAGGGCACCGGCCGCGCCCGCGCCGGCATGACCTCGAGCCCGCTGTGGCGCGGCGGCGGCAAGATCTTCCCGAACCGGCCCGACGAGAACTTCACGCACAAGGTGAACCGCAAGATGTACCGCGCCGGCATCGCCTCGATCCTGTCGCAGCTCGCGCGCGAGGACCGCATCCGCGTCGTCGACCAGTTCAAGCTCGACGCGCCGAAGACCAAGCTGCTCGCTCAGAAGGTGAAGGCGATGGGCCTGCAGGGCGTGCTCGTCATCACCGACACGGTGGACGAGAACCTGAAGCTCTCCTCGCGCAACCTCGCCAACGTCGAGGTCATCGACGTCAAGCAGGCGAACCCCGTCTCGCTGGTGCACTACCCGCATGTGGTGCTGACCAAGGGCGCGGTCGCCAAGCTAGAGGAGATGCTCAAGTGACTGCCGCCAAGAAATACAACGCCGACCAGTTGATGAACGTGGTGCTCGCGCCGGTCGTCTCGGAGAAGAGCACGATGGTCGCCGACAAGAACCGCCAGTACGTGTTCCGCGTCGCCGACGCCGCCACCAAGCCCGAGATCAAGGCCGCGGTCGAGCTGATGTTCAAGACCAAGGTCGATTCGGTCACCGTGCTGAACGTGCACGGCAAGGAGCGGCGCTTCGGCAAGACGATCGGCCGGCGGCGCAGCTGGAAGAAGGCCTACGTGCGTCTCGCCGAAGGCCAGGAAATCAACTTCGCGGCGACGGAGTAGCCATGCCACTCGTAAAAGTAAAGCCGACTTCGCCGGGCCGCCGGGCCCTCGTCAAGGTGGTCTCGCCCGATCTGCACAAGGGCGAGCCGCACTGGGCGCTCCTCGAGCCGAAGCGCCGGGGTAGCGGCCGCAACAACCACGGCCGCGTCACCACGCGCCACCAGGGCGGCGGCCACAAGCACCACCTGCGCATCGTCGATTTCCGCCGCAACAAGGACGGGATCGCCGCCAAGGTCGAGCACCTGGAATACGATCCGAACCGCAGCGCGCATCTCGCGCTCCTCCTCTATGCCGACGGCGAGCGTCGCTACGTGATTGCCGCCAAGGGCGTCGCGGTGGGCACGCAGCTCATGTCCGGGTCCGAGGCGCCGATCAAGCCGGGCAACGCGCTGCCGTTGCGCAACATTCCCATCGGCACCGAGGTGCATTGCGTCGAGATGCTGCCCGGCAAGGGCGCGCAGCTCGCGCGCTCGGCCGGTGCCCACGTCCAGCTCCTGGCGCGCGAAGGCTCCTATGCACAACTGAGGCTACGCTCCGGGGAAATCCGGAAAGTGCATATCGATTGCCGCGCCACCATCGGCGAAGTCGGCAACGCCGAGCACAACCTGGAATCGATCGGCAAGGCCGGCCGTGTCCGCTGGCGCGGCGTGCGCCCGACGGTGCGCGGCGTGGCGATGAACCCGATCGACCACCCGCACGGCGGCGGCGAAGGCCGCACCGCCGCGGGGCAGCCCCCGGTGTCGCCCTGGGGCGTGCAGACCAAGGGATTCAAGACCCGCCGCAACAAGCGCACGCAGGTCATGATCGTCCGCGACAGAAGGGTGAAATAAGCATGGCACGCTCAATCAAGAAGGGCCCGTTCGTGGACCACCATCTGCTCGCGAAGGTGGACAAGGCGCGCGCCGGCAGCGACAAGCGCCCGATCAAGACCTGGTCGCGCCGCTCGACCATCATCCCCGACTTCGTCGGCCTGACGCTCGCCGTGCACAACGGCAAGCAGCACGTGCCGGTGTACATCACCGAGAACATGGTCGGACACAAGCTGGGCGAATTCGCGCTGACGCGCATCTTCAAGAGCCACTCGGCGGTGGGCAAGCGCACCGAGGACGCCGTCGGCGGCGATCGCCGCGGCCCGCCGGGGGCGCCGGGCGCCGCCGCTCCCGCCGCCGCGGCGGCCGCACCTGCAGCCGCTCCGGCTGCTCCTGCTGGGAAGAAATGATGGAAACCAAAGCGAGTCTCCGCGGAGCGCGTATCTCCGCGCAAAAGGGCCGGCTGGTTGCCGACATGATTCGCGGCAAGCCGGTCGACCAGGCGATGAATATCCTCGCCTTCACGCCGAAGAAGGGCGCGGCGCTGATTCGCAAGCTGCTCGAGTCGGCGATCGCCAATGCCGAGCACAACGACGGCGCCGACATCGACGCGTTGAAGGTGAAGACGATCTTCGTCGAACGCGGCATGTTTCTGAAGCGCTTTCACCCCCGCGCCAAGGGGCGCGGCTTCCGGGTGCAGAAGGCGAGCTGCCATATCTATCTGACGGTGGGTGACTGATGGGTCAAAAAATCAATCCGATCGGCTTCCGCCTCGCGGTCAACAAGAACTGGACCTCGCGCTGGTATGCCAACAAGAAGAACTTCGCGCCGATGCTCGCCGAGGACATCAAGGTGCGCGACTTCCTCAAGGGCAAGCTGGCGCACGCCTCGGTCGGCCGCGTGCTGATCGAGCGCCCGGCGAAAGACGCACGCATCACCATTTTCTCGGCGCGGCCTGGCGTGGTGATCGGCAAGAAGGGCGAGGAGATCGAATCGCTCAAGGCCGCGCTACGCAAGATCATGGGCGTGCAGCAGGTGCACGTGAACATCGAGGAGATTCGCAAGCCCGAGATCGACGCGCAACTGATCGCCGACTCGATCGCGCAGCAGCTCGAGAAGCGGATCATGTTCCGCCGCGCGATGAAGCGGGCGATGCAGAACGCCATGCGCCTGGGCGCGCAGGGCATCAAGATCATGAGCGCCGGCCGCCTGAACGGCATCGAGATCGCGCGCACCGAGTGGTACCGCGAAGGCCGCGTGCCGCTGCATACCCTGCGAGCCGACATCGACTACGGCTTCGGCGAGGCGAAGACCAACTACGGCGTGATCGGCATCAAGGTCTGGGTCTACAAGGGCGAGATCATGCCCAAGGCCGAGGCGCTCGCGGCCGCCGCGATCGCGCCGGCGACGGCTCCGCTCGCCGCTGCCCAACCGGAAGCCCCGGCCGAACCCAAGCGTGCCAAGCGGCCGGTGCCCAAGCCGGCGGGCAAGCGCGGACCCGCCCGCTCGCGCCCCGATGGCGACAGGAAAGCCGCGCCCCGAAAGGCAGATGTCCCAGCCGCCCCCGCGCCGAAAACCACGGTGAAGAAGGCGAAGAAGATCGTCAAGGACGAAGGCGAAAAGAAGGAATAGCTAGATGCTTCAGCCGGCACGAACCAAGTACCGTAAGCAGCAGAAGGGCCGCAACAAGGGCGTCGCTACGCGCGGCGCCAAGGTGTCCTTCGGCGAGTACGGTCTCAAGGCCACCACGCGCGGCCGCCTCACGGCGCGCCAGCTCGAGGCGGCGCGCCGCGCCATGTCGCGGCACATCAAGCGCGGTGGCCGCATCTGGATCCGCGTCTTCCCGGACAAGCCGGTCTCATCCAAGCCCGCGGAAGTGCGCATGGGCAACGGCAAGGGCAACCCGGAATATTTCGTGTGCGAAATCCAGCCCGGCAAGATCCTGTTCGAGATGGACGGCGTGCTGGAGCCGCTCGCCAAGGAGGCGTTCGCGCTCGCCTCGGCCAAGCTGCCGTTCCGCACCATCGTCGTGCAGCGGATGCTAGGAGGCTAAGCGATGAAAGCCAGTGAAATGCGCGGCAAGAACGCCGACGATCTGAAGAAGGAGCTCGAGTCCCTGCTGCGGGCGCAATTCGGCCTGCGGATGCAGGTCGCGACGCAGCAGCTCGCCAACACCAGCCAGCTGAAGAAGGTACGCCGCGACATCGCGCGCGTGCGCACCATCATGAAAGAGAAGACGAAATGAGCGAACAACCGGCTGCTCCGGTCAAGAACCACCGCCTGCTGGTCGGGCGCGTGACGAGTAACAAGATGCAGAAGACGGTCGTGGTGCGGGTGGAGCGCCGGGTGCGCGATCCGCTGATGGGCAAGACCATCACCCGCTCCCGGAAGTATCACGCCCACGTCGAGGAAGGGCAGTTCGGCGAGGGCGACCTGGTCGAGATCGTGGAGTGCCGTCCGATCTCGCGCACCAAGTCGTGGAAAGTGACCCGCCTGGTGGAGAAGTCGAAGGCGCTTTGAGTTAGAATCGCGGTCCCCTAACCAGGGGTCCAAAACTGCCGGTCACGGGTGACCGGCAAGTTGGATGGAGAAAATAGCCAATGATTCAGATGGAGACCGTATTGGACGTTGCCGACAACACCGGTGCGCGTGCCGTCACGTGCATCAAGGTGATGGGCGGCTCCAAGCGCCGTTACGCCTCGATCGGCGACCTGATCAAGGTGAGCGTTCGCGACGCGGCGCCGCGCGGCCGGGTGAAGAAGGGCGAGATCTACGACGCGGTGGTGGTACGCACCGCCAAGGGCGTGCGCCGCTCCGACGGCTCGCTGATCCGCTTCGACCGCAACGCGGCGGTGCTGCTGACCGCGAAGCTCGAGCCGATCGGCACCCGCATTTTCGGGCCGGTGACGCGCGAGCTGCGCACCGAGCAGTTCATGAAGATCGTTTCGCTCGCGCCAGAGGTGCTGTGATGCAGAGAATCCGCAAGGGCGACGAGGTAGTGGTGCTCGCCGGGCGCGACAAGGGCAAGCGCGGCACGGTGCTGCGCCGCGTCGACGCGCAGCACGTCGTGGTCGAGGGCGTGAACCGCGTGAAGAAGCACCAGCGCCCGAACCCGATGAAGGGCGAGCAGGGCGGCATCGTCGACAAGGACATGCCGATCCACGTCTCGAATGTCGCGCTGTTCAATCCGGCGACGAAGAAAGCAGACCGTTCCGGCATCAAGCTGCTGGAGGGCGGCAAGAAGGTGCGCGTGTTCAAGGACAACGGCGAGCAGGTGGACGCGTAATGGCCAAGCAAGACAAAAACAAGCAGGACAAGCCCGAGAAGAAGCCCGCGCCGCAGCAGATGCCGGCGCCGAAGCCCAAGAAAGAGGCGAAGAAGGAAGTCTCGGCGCCCAAGGTCGCTTCCGGTCCGCAAGAGCCGGCGCCGCCGGCACGCCTCGCGTCCTTCTACAAGGACAAGGTGATCCCCGAGCTGATGCAGAAGTTCGGCTACAAGACCGTGATGCAGGTGCCGCGGCTGCGCAAGATCACGATCAACATGGGCGTCGGCGAGACGACCACCGACAAGAAGATCCTCGACTATGCGGTCGCCGACATGACCAAGATCGCCGGCCAGAAGCCGGTGGTGACCAAGGCGCGCCGCTCGATCGCCAACTTCAAGGTCCGCGCCGGCTTTCCGGTGGGCTGCATGGTGACCTTGCGCGGCGCGCGCATGTACGAGTTCTTCGACCGGCTGGTGAACATCGCCATGCCGCGCATCCGCGACTTTCGCGGCGTGTCGAACCGCGCCTTCGACGGCCGGGGCAACTACAGCCTCGGCTTCAAGGAGCAGATCATTTTCCCCGAGATCGACTACGACAAGATCGACGCACTCCGGGGCATGAACATCGCCATCACCACGACGGCGAAAACCGACGACGAAGCGCGCGCGCTGCTGTCCGCGTTCCGCTTTCCGTTCAAGCACTGAGGAAGACCGCATGGCCAAGCTCGCAGTCAAGCTCCGCAACGAAAAGCGCAAGAAGACCGTGGAGAAATTCAAGGTGAGGCGCGCCCAGTTGCTCGAGATCGTGTACGACTCGCGCGCGTCCGACGAGGCGAAGGAAGAGGCGCGCACCAAGCTGCAGAAGCTGCCGCGCGACGCCTCGCCGGTGCGCATCCGCAACCGCTGCGCCCTCACCGGCCGGCCGCGCGGCGTGTACCGCAAGTTCGGCCTGGGGCGGAACAAGCTGCGCGATCTCGCCCTGAAGGGCGAGGTTCCGGGCGTCATCAAGGCGAGTTGGTAAGGAGAACGCCGAATGAGCATGAGTGATC
The DNA here is from genome assembly GCA_001644455.1 of Betaproteobacteria bacterium SCGC AG-212-J23. Lineage (GTDB taxonomy): Bacteria > Pseudomonadota > Gammaproteobacteria > Burkholderiales > SG8-39 > SCGC-AG-212-J23. The sequence continues at coordinate 40,732 of LSTF01000029.1, read as the reverse complement.
CGATCTCCGACATGCTGACCCGCATCCGCAATGCCCAGCTGGTTGGGCACACGGAAGTGGCCATGCCGGCTTCCAAGCTGAAGGCGTCGATCGCCCAGGTGTTGAAGGACGAGGGCTACATCGAGGACTTCGCCCTCCGTGAAAAAGGCGGCGACAAGGGCGCCAAGAAGGAGCTGGCGATCGGGCTCAAGTACTACGCGGGGCGTCCGGTGATCGAGCGCCTCGAGCGCGTCTCCAAGCCCGGCCTGCGCGTCTACAAGGGCCGCAACGACATCCCGAAGGTCATGAACGGGCTGGGCGTGGCGATCCTCTCGACCTCGCGCGGCGTGATGACCGACCGCAAGGCTCGCGCCGACGGCGTTGGCGGCGAAGTTCTCTGCATCGTTGCCTGAGGCTGCCATGTCCCGCATCGCAAAATATCCAGTGCCCCTGCCGAAAGGCGTCGAAGTGACGCTCGCCTCCGGCCAGATCTCGGTCAAGGGCCCGCTCGGCATCATCGCCCGCGCCGCCGATCCGAACGTCGAGGTGAAGAAGGACGGCGAGAGCATCGTCTTCAAGGCGCTCGGCAACTCGAACCACGCCAACGCCATGTCCGGGACCGTGCGCGCGCTCGTCGCCAACATGGTCGCGGGCGTCACCAAGGGATTCGAGAAGAAGCTCTCCCTGGTCGGCGTCGGCTTCCGCGCGCAGGCGCAGGGCGACAAGCTCAACCTCACGCTCGGCTTCTCGCACCCGGTCGTCCACCAGATGCCCAAGGGCATCAAGGTCGTGACGCCGACCCAGACCGAGATCGTGATCAGCGGCGTCGACAAGCAGCTCGTCGGCCAGGTCGCCGCCGAGGTCCGCGCGCTGCGCTCCCCCGAGCCCTACAAGGGCAAGGGCGTGCGCTACAGCGACGAAGTCATCGTTCTCAAAGAAACGAAGAAGAAATAGCCATGAGCGCAAAAAATCTCGCCCGACTGCGCCGAGCACGCCAGACCCGGCTCAAGATCAAGGAAGTGGGCGCGGTGCGCCTCACCGTGCATCGCACCAACGCGCACATCTATGCGCAGATCACGTCCCCCGAGGGCAGCAAGGTCCTCGCCACTGCTTCGAGCGTGGAGAAGGAAGTGCGCGCGGAGGTGAAGAACGGCGGCAACAAGAAAGCGGCCGAGGCGGTCGGCAAGCGCATCGCCGCGAAGGCGAAGGACAAGGGCATCTCGGCCGTCGCGTTCGACCGCGGCGGCTACCGATATCACGGGCGCGTGAAAGCGCTCGCCGACGCGGCGCGAGCCGGCGGTCTGAAGTTCTAAAGGAATTCCATGGCCAAGATCCAACCGAGGATGCAGCAAGAAGAGCGCGGCGACGGCCTGCGCGAGAAGATGATCGCGGTCAACCGCGTCACCAAGGTGGTGAAGGGCGGCCGGGTTCTCGGCTTCGCGGCGCTGACCGTGGTCGGCGACGGCGACGGCGGCATCGGCATGGGCAAGGGCAAGGCGCGCGAAGTGCCGGTCGCGGTGCAGAAGGCCATGGAAGAGGCGCGCAGGAAGCTCTTCAAGGTCAAGCTGAAGAACGGCACGCTGCATCACCGGGTGACCGGGCGCTGGGGCGCAGCGAAAGTGCTGATGATGCCCGCGCATGAAGGCACCGGCATCATCGCCGGCGGGCCGATGCGCGCCGTGTTCGAGGTGATGGGCGTGACCAACGTGCTCGCCAAGTGCTTCGGCTCGACCAACCCCTACAACGTGGTGCGCGCGACGCTGAACGGCCTGCAGTCGATGCACACGCCGTCGGAGATCGCGGCGCGCCGCGGCAAGACGGTCGAGGAAATCACCGGATCATGAAAAAGATCAAAGTCCGACTGCTGAAGAGCCTGTCGGGCACGCGCCGCGACCATCGCGCGACCGTGTACGGCCTCGGCTTGAAGAGGATCAACCAGGTGTCCGAGCTCGCCGACACGCCGGCGGTGCGCGGCATGATCAACAAGGTCAACTACCTCGTGCGGATTGATTCATGAAACTGAATACTCTCAAACCCGCGCCGGGCTCGAAGAGCGATCGCCACCGCGTCGGCCGCGGCGTCGGCTCGGGCTGGGGCAAGACCGCGGGACGCGGCCACAAGGGCCAGCGTGCGCGCTCGGGCGGCTTCCACAAGGTCGGCTTCGAGGGCGGGCAGATGCCGCTGCATCGCCGCCTGCCGAAACGCGGCTTCAACTCGCCGACGCGCAACGACGTCGCCGAAGTGCGCACCAGCGAGCTGCAGGCGATCGGGGCGACCGACATCGATCTCGACGTGCTGAAGGCGGCGGGCATCGTCTCGCGCCGCGCGCTCGCCGCGAAGGTGATCGTCTCGGGCGAGCTCAAGCGCAAGGTCGCGCTGAAGGAAATCCTGGTGACCAAGGGCGCGCGCTCGATGATCGAGGCCGCGGGCGGCTCGATCGCGATCACGCCGAAGCCGGAACCCGATCCGAAGAAGAAGGACCGGAAAGCGAAGAAGGCCGAGAAGGCCGCCAAGGCCGCGCAAGCCGCCGCCAAGCCTGAAGAGGCGCCGAAAGCCTGATGGCCGGTCTGCCCAATCCCAACAGCGCGCGCTACGGCGACCTGAAGCGGCGCCTGTTCTTCCTGCTCGGCGCGCTGGTCGTGTTCCGCATCGGCGCGCACATCCCGGTGCCGGGCATCGACCCGAACGTGCTCGCCAGCTTCTTCGAGGGCCAGCAGGGCGGCATGCTCGGCATGTTCAACATGTTCTCGGGCGGCGCGCTGCGCCGCTTCACGATCTTCGCCCTGGGGATCATGCCGTACATCTCGGCGTCGATCATCATGCAGCTGATGACCGCCGTGTACCCGGCGCTCGACGCCCTGCGCAAGGAGGGCGAGGCCGGCCGGCGCAAGATCACCCAGTACACCCGCTATGGCACGGTGTTCCTCGCGTTGTTCCAGGCGACGGGCATCTCGGTCGCCCTCGAATCGCAGCCGGGCCTGGTGCTCGATCCCGGTCTCATGTTTCGCGTCACGACGGTGACGACGCTGGTCACCGGCACGATGTTCCTGATGTGGCTCGGCGAGCAGATCACCGAGCGCGGCCTGGGCAACGGCATCTCGATCATCATCTTCGCCGGCATCGCCGCGGGCCTGCCCAACGCCATCGCCGGCACGCTCGAATTGGTGCGCACCGGGTCGATGCATCCGGTCACCGCGCTGCTCATCGCCATCGCCGTGGTGGCCGTCACCGGAGTGGTCTGCTTCGTCGAGCGCGGCCAGCGCAAGATCCTGGTCAACTACGCGAAGCGGCAGGTCGGCAACCGCGTCTATGGCGGGCAGAGCTCGCACCTGCCCTTCAAGCTCAACATGTCGGGCGTGATCCCGCCGATCTTCGCCTCGTCGCTGATCCTTTTCCCCGCCACCGTGCTGGGCTGGTTCGGCACGCACGAGGGCCTGATCTGGCTCTCGAACATCTCGGCGACGCTCACCCCCGGGCAGCCGATCTACGTGCTGCTCTACGCCAGCCTGATCGTCTTCTTCTGCTTCTTCTACACCGCGCTGCAGTACAACCCGAAGGAGACCGCCGACAACCTGAAGAAGTCGGGCGCCTTCGTTCCGGGCATCCGGCCGGGGGAGCAGACGGCGAAGTACCTGGAGCGCATCCTGACCCGACTGACGCTGGCGGGCGCGGTCTACGTGACGCTGGTGTGCCTGCTACCCGAGTTCCTGATCCTGAAGTGGAACGTGCCGTTCTACTTCGGCGGCACCTCGCTCTTGATCATCGTCGTGGTGACCATGGATTTCATGGCGCAGGTCCAGGCTTACATCATGACCCATCAGTACGAGAGCCTGCTGCGCAAAGCCAATTTCAAGGGAGGCATGCCGGTCCGCTGACCATGTCGAAGGAAGACGTAATTCAGATGCAGGGCGAGATCATAGATAACCTGCCGAACGCGACTTTCCGGGTGAAGTTGGAGAACGGGCACGTAGTACTGGGGCACATTTCGGGAAAGATGCGGATGAACTACATCCGCATCCTGCCCGGCGATAAGGTCACGGTGGAGCTGACGCCGTATGACCTGACGCGCGGAAGAATCGTCTTCCGCGCCAAGTAGGAGAGCGACATGAAAGTGATGGCGTCGGTGAAAAGGATCTGCCGCAAATGCAAGATCGTGCGGCGCAAGGGCGTGGTGCGGGTGATTTGCGAGGATCCTCGGCACAAACAGCGCCAGGGTTGACTCGGGTTGCAATAACGCCTTGTTAAAACTGATATAATTTCAGGTTCCCTATGGCACGCATCGCAGGCATCAACATTCCCAATCACCAGCACGCGGACATCGCGCTGACGGCGATCTACGGCATCGGCCGGGCGCGCGCGCAGGCGATCTGCGCCGCCGCCGGCGTACCGGGCACCCGCAAGATCAAGGAGCTCACCGACGCCGAGCTCGAGCGCATCCGCGAGGGCGTGTCGCGCTTCACCGTCGAGGGCGACCTGCGCCGCGAGGTGCAGATGTCGATCAAGCGCCTCATCGATCTGAACTGTTATCGCGGCTCGCGCCATCGCAAGGGCCTGCCGGCGCGCGGCCAGCGCACGCGCACCAACGCGAGAACCCGCAAGGGTCCGCGCAAGGCCGCGATCAAACTCAACGTGCCAGCCGGGAAGGCCGCTTAAATGGCGAGCAGAAACGCACCGACGCGCCAGGAATTGCAGCAGACTGCTTCCGCGCGCGCGCGCAAGAAGGTCAAGAAGAACGTCGCCGAGGGCATCGCGCACATCCACGCGTCGTTCAACAACACCATCGTCACCATCACCGACCGCCAGGGCAACACGCTCGCCTGGGCGACCTCGGGCAACGCCGGGTTCAAGGGCTCGCGCAAGTCGACGCCGTTCGCCGCGCAGGTCGCGGCCGAGCGCTGCGGCCGCGCGGCGCAGGAATGCGGTGTGAAGAACATCGAAGTGCGCATCAAGGGCCCCGGCCCCGGCCGCGAGTCCGCGGTGCGCGCCCTGAACGCGATCGGCTTGAAGATCGGCAGCATCGCCGACGTCACGCCCGTTCCGCACAACGGCTGCCGGCCGCCGAAGCGCCGCCGGGTCTAGGGAGCAGAAATGGCCAGAAATCTCGACAAATGCCGTCATTGCCGCCGCGAGGGAGAGAAGCTCTTCCTCAAGGGCGAGAAGTGCTTCACCGACAAGTGCCCGGTCGAGCGCCGTGCCTACGCGCCTGGCCAGCATGGCCAGAAGAGCGGCGCGCGCCTTTCCGACTACGGCAAGCAGCTGCGCGAGAAGCAGAAGGTCCGCCACATCTACGGCCTGCTGGAGGGACAGTTCCGCAGCACGTACAAGGAAGCGGCGCGTTCCAAGGGCGTGACCGGCGAGCGGCTGCTGCAGCTTCTCGAATCGCGCCTCGACACCGTCACCTTTCGCATGGGCTTCGGCGCATCGCGGGCGGAAGCCCGCCAGGTGGTGCGGCATAACGGCATCTTGGTGAACGGCAAGCGCGTCAACATTCCTTCGTACGAAGTGCGGCCCGGCGACGTCGTCGAGGTTGCGCCGAAGCAGAAGGAGCAGCTGCGCATCAAGGCGGCAGCGGAAGCGGCGGCGGCGCGCCACGTTCCCGAGTGGATGGAAGTGGACGTCAAGGCGCTGAAGGGGACGTTCAAGGCGCTGCCGCAACGCAGCGAGCTGCCGCAAACGATCAACGAGAGTCTCATCATCGAGCTGTATTCGAAGTAAGTCGAAGTAAGCAGACAGGAGCAGGACCAACAATGGCGCAATCGGGATTTTTGAAGCCGCGTATCGTCGACGTCCAGAACGTTTCGCCGAATCACGCTCGCGTGACCATGGAGCCTTTCGAGCGCGGCTACGGCCACACGCTCGGCAACGCGCTGCGGCGCGTCCTGCTTTCCTCGATGCCAGGCTATGCCGCGACCGAGGTGCAGATCGCCGGCGTGGTGCATGAATACTCCACCCTCGACGGCGTGCGCGAGGACGTCGTCGACATCCTGCTCAACCTCAAGGGCGTCGTCTTCCGCCTGCACAACCGCAGCGAAGCGATCCTGACGCTGAAGAAGTCGGAGGGCCTCGTCACCGCCGCCGACATCGAGCCGGCGCACGACGTCGAAATCATCAACCCCGAGCACGTCGTCGCCCACCTCGCCTCGGGCGGCAAGCTCGAGATGCAGATCAAGATCGAGGCCGGCCGCGGCTACGTTCCGGGCAACATGCGCTACCTGCCGGAGGAGACCAAGGGCATCGGCCGCATCATCCTCGACGCCTCGTTCAGCCCGGTGCGGCGCGTGTCGTACGCGGTGGAATCGGCGCGCGTCGAGCAGCGTACCGACCTCGACAAGCTGATCATGGACATCGAGACCAACGGCGCGATCGAGCCGGAAGAGGCGATCCGCTACGCCGCGCGCGTGCTGGTCGACCAGCTCTCGGTGTTCGCGCAGCTCGAAGGCACGGCGCTGCCGACCGAGCAGCCGAAGTCGCCGCAGGTCGATCCGATCCTGCTGCGTCCGGTCGACGACCTCGAGCTCACGGTGCGCTCGGCGAACTGCCTCAAGGCCGAGAACATCTACTACATCGGCGACCTGATCCAGCGCACCGAGACCGAGCTCCTCAAGACGCCGAACCTCGGCCGCAAATCGCTCAACGAGATCAAGGAAGTGCTCGCCTCGCGCGGCCTCACCTTGGGGATGAAGCTCGAAAACTGGCCCCCGGTCGGTCTCGAGCACAGGACCTGATATTCGCCACGGCGGCGGACTCAGAAAACTCGGCCGTACCTCCAGCCATCGCGCGGCGATGCTGCGCAACATGACGGTGTCGCTGCTGCGCCACGAGGAAATCACCACCACGCTGCCGAAGGCGAAGGAGCTGCGCCGCGTAGCCGAGCCGATGATCACGCTCGGCAAGAAGCCCTCGCTCGCCAACCGCCGCCTCGCCTACGACCGGCTGCGCGACCGCGACATCGTCGCCAAGCTGTTCGACGACCTCGGCAAGCGCTATGCGAAGCGGAACGGCGGCTACCTGCGCATCCTCAAGACCGGCTTCCGCAAGGGCGACAACGCGCCGCTCGCGCTCGTCACCCTGATGGATCGCGCCGAGCCGACCGCCGAACCCAAGGCCGACGGGCCGAAGCAGGGCGCGGCAAAGAAGAGCGAAGAGAAGAAAGCCGCCAAAGCCGCGTAGATGAGCGGCAGGCTGGCCGGGAAGGTCGCGATCGTCACCGGGGCGGGCTCCAGCGGCCCCGAGCTCGGCAACGGAAAAGCCACGGCAATCCTTTTCGCCCGCGAGGGCGCGAAGGTGCTTTGCGCCGACGCGCTGGAAGAGCGCGCCGGGGAAACGGCCGCCGCGATCGCCAAGGAAGGCGGCGCCGCATCGTCCTTCAAGTGCGACGTGTCCAAGGCCGCCGACTGCAAGGCGATGGTCGAAGCCGCGGTGCAGCGCTACGGCCGGCTCGACATCCTCGACAACAACGTCGGCATCTCGGTGCGCGCCGACGTGCTGGAAGTGACCGAGGAGCAGTGGGACAGGGTGATGGCGGTGAACGTGAAGAGCATCGTCCTCACCGCGAAGTACGCCATCCCGCACATGATGAAGGGCGGCGGCGGCTCGATCATCAACATCTCCTCGATCGCCGGCCTGCGCGCCAATCAGAGCACACCCTATTCGACCTCCAAGGCCGCGGTCATCGGCATCACCCGCTCGATGGCCGGCGACCACGGACGTCAAGGCATCCGCGTCAACTGCATCGTTCCCGGCCTGATCTACGGGCCGATGGTGGCCGGGCGGATGGACGCGGCGCTGCGCGAAACGCGCAAGCAGGCATCGCCGCTCGGCACCGAGGGGACGGGCTGGGACATCGCCTGGGCCGCGGTCTTCCTCGCCAGCGACGAGGCCCGCTGGATCACCGGCGTGGCGCTGCCGGTCGACGCCGGCTTCCTGGTCATGAGCCCCACCACGAACGCGCGCCTCGCGCAGCAGAAGTTCTAGCCCTGAAGTTCTACCCTTCAGGGCAGAATTCACCGACGGTAAGGGCCTTTTCGGACACCATAGCGGTCAACGATGAACCCCGTGCAGCTCGATCGCGAACTGATCGATGAAATCAAGCAGGTCGAGCGCGTCACCGGACAGTCGAACCTGTTCTCGGGGTTCGTGAGCCAGCTGGAAGGCAGCCTGGCGGAATTCCGTCCGACATTCTCCGACTGCGTCGCCCGTGGCGACACCAATGGCGCCGCGCGCGCGGCGCACACGCTGCTGGGCGCGTGCCGCCAGCTCGGCGCCCGCGAGCTCAGCGATCTGTTCGCGGCGATCGAGGGCAGCGCCAAGGCGGGGGACTATGCCGAAGCGCAGCGCAAGTTCGACGCCGGCGCCCAGCTGATCGCGCAGTCGCTCGAAGCGCTGAAGCGCGCCTAGGCGGCGAGGAGGGCTTGCGGCGCCCGCTTCGGCGCGGCGGAGCCCTTGATCTGCGTGCGATGCATGACGCGGCGCGCCTTCGGGTCGAATGCGTCGCGCCGATGCATGGTGGTGCGGTTGTCCCAGAGCACGAGATCGCCCAGTGCCCACCGGTGGCTGTAGACCGCGGTGTCGACGTAGGACCAGATCTCGTCGAGCAAGCGCTCGGATTCCGCGAGCTCGAGGCCCACGATGTAGGCATTGCGCCGCCGCCCGAGATACAGAGCCGCCTGGCCGGACACGGGATGCGCGATGACCGCAGGGTGCGGCGTACCCGTCGAAGTACGCGGATCGTTCGTGGCCGCGAGTCCCTTGCGTACGTACCCGCCCGAATCGTAGGTGCCGTCGTGCTTGATATCGAGATTCCAGATCCGCTTGGCCAGCGCCTTGGGCATCCTGGCGAGCGCGGCCTTCATGCTGCAGAACGACGTGTCGCCGCCTTGCGCGGGAATCTCCAGCGAGTACAGCATCGATGCGTCGGGAGGGCGCGGCGCATAGCTCATGTCGGTGTGCCACGAAGCCTCGCCGTCGCCGAGGGCGCCGATCGGCTCGCCCTTCGCGTCGAGCACATTCGAGACGACGTAGACGTCGGGATAGCCCTCGGGCGATTTGCGACCGGCACCTTGGTTGGGCGGCGAATCGAGATCGCCGAAATGGCGCGAGAACGCCAGCAAGTCGTCGTCGCTCAAGCGTTGCTTGTGGAAGACCAGCACATCGTGCCGGTACCAGGCTTTCTTGACGGCATCGATCTCCGCTTCGCTCGCACGCGCGAGGTCGACGCCTTCAATTTCAGCACCCAAGGTGCCCAGCGAGCGGACTTTGACGGAAACGGCGGGCATGGCTCTCTCCTTGTGTCCGGCAAACTAGTGATTTGCGTATGATAAACAATGGCATAGAGAACGCAATTGCAAAAGTAGGTCAAGGGGCCTCCGGCCTTCCGGCCGTAAGGGATACTTGATGCGAAAACAGCTTGTCTAGGGGGGATCTCGTAAGTGGCTGACATGACGCTCGTGCTGTGCATCTTGATGAGCGCGTATTTCATTCGCGGCATCACCGGCTTTGGCTCCGCCCTGATTGCGGTCCCGCTGCTGGCGCTGTCGCAGCCGCTGCAATTCGCGATTCCGCTCGTGCTGACGCTCGACTTCACCGCGTCGGTGATTCTCGGCAGTACCACCCACCAGAAGGCGAACTGGTCGGAGATCAAGATTCTGTTGCCGGCGGGAATGATCGGCGCCTGCCTGGGCGCTTTCGCCCTGCTTACGCTGCCCACCCAGCCGGTGCTGATCGCGCTCGGCGCATTCGTGAGTCTAGTCGGCTTTCGCAACATCTTCGGCATGCAGCCGGAGGGGCAACTGTCGCGCGTCTGGGCGATTCCGGCCGGGCTGGTCGGCGGCGGTGCCGGCGCGTTGTTTGGCGCCGGCTCGCCGCCCTACATCATCTATCTCACGCGGCGCCTGCATGACAAGAGCGAGGTGCGCGCCACGTTCTCGTGGCTGATCGCGATCGACGGCGGCTTCCGGCTCGCCCTGTTCCTCTTCGCCGGCCTGCTGCTCGAGCCGAAGCTCCAGCTCGCCTACGTGCTGGGCCTGGCGCCGATGCTGATCGGCCTGTACATCGGCAACAAGGTGCACGCCGACATGACCCGCGAAGGGATGCTGCGGGTGGTCGGCACGCTGCTGGTGCTGAGCGGCGCGATGCTCTTCCTGAAAGTGGCGATCTGAAGGGGCGATGGCGATGATCGAGAAAATCCTCACCCGCACCGCGGCCCTCGTCTTCGCGGCGATCGCGTTGCAGCCGTCGAACGCCGCGGCGCAGCGGACCTACACCTTCTATGTTCTCAACCAGCGCACCATCGCGCTGACCGCCCAATACTGGAACCCGATCCTGACCTACACCAGCAAGAAGAGCGGCGTGCCGCTGGAGCTGAAGCTGGCGAGAACCGCGCAGGAGGGCAACGCAGTTGCCGAAGCGGGGAAATACGACTTCCAGTACACCAATCACTTCTTCACGCCGGAGCGCGACCGGCTCGGCTGGAAGGTCATTGCGCGCCCGGCAGGGCCGGGAATCCGCTCGCAGATCGTGGTGCCGGTCGGCTCGCCGGTGCAGTCGTTGAAGGATCTGGCCGGCAAGCCCGTGGCCTTCGTGACGCCGGACGGATTCACCGGATACTGGCTGCCCTACGACGCGCTTCTGAGAGCGAACGTGACGGTGAAGGTCGTTTTCACCGGCAACCAGGAAGCCTCGTCGGCACAGCTGCGCATCAACAAGGTGGCTGCGGCGGGGGTGAACAGCTCCGTCATGGCGCGCTACGGGCGGCGCGAATCGTTCGACTATCGTGCGCTGTGGACTTCCGAGGTCTACCAGGACCTGTGCATCATGGCCAACCCCGCTACGCCGGCGGACACGGTTGCCGCGGTGCGGGGCGCGCTGATCGGCATGCTGAAGGATCCGGAGGGCGTCAAGGTGCTCGAGGCCGGCGCAGAGCTGCTGAAGAGCGCGGGCGATCTCGGCTTCGTCGCGGCCAACGATCGCGACTACGACAACTATCGCAGGTTCTACCGAACCACGCGGGTCAAGTAAGCCGATGAAGAAGATCAATCTGTTCCGGTTCTGGACCCAGTGGGGACTGATCCCGCGCCTCATGGCCGCGGTCGGCGGCGCGGTCATTGCCGCCGGCGGCGTGCAGACCGCCTTGCTCGTGGCGGAAGGCGCGGGCGAGCATTCCGCGCGGCTGCGGCGCGAGCAGACGGAAACGCTGGTGTTCCTCGCGCCCCTGGTCGCCGACCAGGCCCTGGTCGGCGACTACGAGGCGGTCAGCCAGCTGCTGAAGGGCCAGGTCAAGAAAGCGCAGACCGACCGGTTCGTCTGGACCGACAAGGACGGCAAGCAGGTCATTGCTCAGGACGTACCGGACAAGCTCGACGCGCCGACCTGGTTCGTGCGCCTCGCCCCCATCCCGGTCTTCGAGGAAAGCGTCGAGGTCACCGCGGGCGGCGTCGGCTACGGCACGCTCAGCGCGTGGATGACGCCGGTCAAGTCCTACAACCGGCTCTGGCAGCAGTTCACCAAGCAGCTGCAGATCCTGTCGGTGACGCTGTTCCTCATGCTGCAGTTCATCTGGCTGATCTTCCGCGGCAACCTCGGCACGTTGCGCATGCTCGTCGAGGGCGCGAACCGTTTCAGCCAGGGCGATCACGGCGTGCGCATTACGCCCGAGGGCGCCCCGGAAGTGGGCCTGGCCGCGGAAGCCTTCAACAACATGGCCAACAACATCGAGGGCCTGATCTCCTCGCTCGCCAAGAGCGAGTCGAAGAGCCGGCTGCTCGCGACCATCGTCGAGCAGTCGAGCGAAGCGATCTGGACGACCGACCTTGCCGGCAACATCACCAGCTGGAACGCCGGCGCCGCGGCGATGTTCGGCTACGGTCCCAGCGAGGCGATCGGGCATGCGTTGAAGGTGACCCAGTCGACCCCAGAAGCGGAGCAGGAGCGCCTGCAGCGCCTGGCGAAGGGAGAGAAATTCGCCTACGACGCCAAGGCCATGACCGCGTCGGGCGGCGCGATCGACATTCAGGTGGCGCTCGCGCCCCTGCTCGACGAGGGTAATCGCTCCATCGGCCGGATCGCCGTGGCGCGCGACGTCACGCAGCACAAGCGCAGCGAGGAAGCGCTGCGCTTCGCGCGCGAGACGGCGGAAGCGGCGAACCAGGCGAAGAGCTCCTTCCTCGCCCGGATGAGCCACGAGATCCGCACGCCCATGAACGGCGTGCTCGGCATGACCGAGCTGCTCCTCGAGACCGGGCTGACCAGCTCGCAGCGCAAGTACGCCGAGACCGTGCAGCGCTCGGGCAAGAACCTGCTCGGCATCATCAACGACCTGCTCGACTTCTCCAAGATCGAGGCCGGCAAGCTCGAGCTCGAGAACGTCGACATGGATCTGCGCCGTACGATCGAGGACATCGCCGAGCTGCTCGCCGAGCGGGCGCACGCCAAGGGCCTCGACGTCGCCTGCAGCATTCCGCCGGGCCTGGTCACCGACGTGCGGGGCGATCCGTTGCGCCTCGGCCAGGTGCTGACCAACCTGGTGGGCAACGCCATCAAGTTCACCGAGAAAGGCGGCGTCGTGATCCGCGTGTCGAGCGTCGCGCAGACGCCGCAGACGGTGTCGATACGTTTCGAAGTCAAGGACACCGGCATCGGCATCAGCCGCGAATCGCAGGGCCGGATCTTCAAGGAATTCTCGCAGGCCGACGGTTCCACCACGCGCAAGCATGGCGGCTCCGGGCTCGGCCTGGCCATCAGCAAGCAGCTGGTCGAAATGATGGGCGGCGAAATCCGCGTCGAATCGGAGCCGGGGGTGGGATCGACTTTCTGGTTCACCGCCAGCTTCGAGCGGCAGGCGACGTCGCGCGAAGGCGCGACGACGCTGATCGGGCGGCTGGCGGGCGTTCGCGCACTGATCGTCGATGCCAACGCCGTCAGCAGCAGCATCCTGCGCGCGCAGATCAGCAACTGGGAAATGAGCGCGTGGGTCGCCGAGACGCCCAAGCAGGCGGTCGATCTTCTCGCGCAGGCAGCCTCACGAGGCGCTCCCTACGATGTCGCGCTCATCGACCTGAGGCTGCCGGGCATGGACGCCGAGCAGCTCGCCCGCACGATCCGCGGCCGCGCCGACATGGCCAAGGTGCGGCTCATCATGCTGACCCGCCGCCACGTCGACGCGAAACACGCGCGCGACTCCGGGTTCGACGCCTGCCTGGTCAAGCCGGTCCGCCAGACCGCGCTCTACGATTGCCTGGTCAACGTCATGGCCGGCCGGGCGGCGGAGATCTCCTCGCCGGCCGTGGTCCACAAGCCCGTGCTCGAGGCATCGGCCGCGATGCGCGGCGAGATCCTGCTGGTCGAGGACAACGTCATCAACCAGCAGGTCGCGCTCGGTATCCTGCAGATCAAGGGCTACAGCGTGACGATCGCGAACAACGGCAGGGAGGCGCTCGACATGTGGGCGCGGCACAACTTCGACCTGATCCTCATGGATTGCGCGATGCCCGAGATGGACGGCTACGAGGCGACACGCGAGATCCGCACCCGCGAGCAGGCGTCGGGGAAACGGGTGCCGATCGTGGCGCTCACCGCCAACGCGATGGCGCACGACCGCGACGAGTGCCTGAGCGCGGGCATGGACGACCACCTCGCCAAGCCGTTCAGCATGCAGGCGATGCAGGAGATGCTGGACCGCTGGATTCCCGTATCGACCGTCGCCGTGCCGCGGCCAGCCGAGCGGCAGGCCAAGCAGGTTCTCGACCGGCAGGTTCTCGACGAGCTGAGCAGGATGCTCGGCGGCGGCAAGCAGGACATGCTGGCCAGCCTGATCAATCTCTACCTCGCCGAATCGCCCAAGCTGCTCGACGAGCTGAAGCGCGCCGCCGGCGCCGGCGACGCGCGCGAAATCGCGCGCGTCGCGCACTCGCTCAAGTCGTGCAGCGCCAACGTCGGCGCCATGGCGCTGAGCCGCTACTGCGCCGAGCTCGTGGAGGTGGCCAAGCGCGGCGATGCCGCCGAAGCTCGCCGGATGGTGCCCACGCTGGAGAGCGAGCACGTCAGCGTGCGGGAGGCGCTGAGCGTCGAATTCGAGTCGCTGAACGCGACCAAGGAATTTACTTCGAACTCGAGGACTGGATGAAACAGGCAATTCTTTTCGTGCTCGGCCTGCTGGCCGCGATGGCCGCTTCGGCGCAGGACTGGCCGGCAAAGCCGGTGCGCTTCATCGTGCCCTATCCGCCGGGGGGCGGCACCGACGTCATCGCGCGAATCGTGCAGAGCCGCCTGGCGGAGCGGCTCGGGCAGCAGATCATCATCGAGAACCGCGGCGGCGCCGGCGGCGCGCTCGGCACCGAGGCGGCGGCGAAGTCCGCTCCCGACGGCTACACCTTCCTGTTCACGCTTTCCTCGCACACCATCAACCCGCTGCTCTACAAGCTCAACTACGACGTCGAGCACGACTTCAGCGCGGTGACGCTGATCGTCAGTGTGCCGCAGCTGATCGCCGCCTACCCGGGCTCGCCGCTGCACAGCATGAGCGACGTCGTCGCGGCCGCCAAGGCGAAGCCGGGCAGCATCGCGTTCGCTTCCGTCGGCAACGGCACGCCCGCGCACATCGCCGGCGAGCTGCTGAAGCTGAGGACCGGCATCGACCTGATCCATGTGCCGTACAAAGGCGGCGGCCCGGCGATCGCCGACGTGCTGGGCGGGCAGGTACCGCTCGCCATTGTCAGCATGCCTGCGGCGATATCGCACGTGCGCGCCGGCAAGCTGCGGGCGCTCGCCGTGACCACGCTCAAGCGCAACCCGGGCGCGCCGGAGATCCCGACGGTCGCCGAGGCGCTCAAGATCCCGGACTACGAAGTCGACTCCTGGTACGCGCTTTTCGCGCCGGCGAAGACGCCGGCGCCGATCATCTCGAAAATGCAGAAGGCGGTGGCGCAGACCATCGAGCTGCCGGAGGTGAAGCAGAAACTGCTCGAGCAGGGCGGCGACACCGTCGGCTCGACCCCCGAGGAGCTCGACCGGGTGGTGAAGCTCGAGCTGCGCAAGTGGGCGGAAGTCATCCGCCAGGCGAACATCAAGCTCGAGTAGGCGGGCAGGCTGCGGCTAGAAGTCGCCGCGCGCGAGGGTCGCGCCCTTGATGGCGTGCTTGGGCAGCGTCACTTTCTTCATCTTCTCGCTGATCGGCATCTGGATCGCCTTGATGTTGGCGACCGGCAGCATGGTCAGTACCCCGTCGGCGACGACCATCACGTAGGGACTCTTCAGGAAGTCCTCCAAGCGTAGTTGCCGCGCGGCTTCGTTCGACGCCTGGTCCGGAAAGGCGTACGACACTTTAGTGCCGTCGACGAAGTGTATGGTCAGCCCTTGTTCGGCATCCATCGTTCTCCCTTTCTCAAAGAATCAATATTGCCCGATAGTCGTTGACGTTGGTGCGCGTCGGGCCGGTGACGACCAGATCGCCGAGCTGCTGGAAGAACCCATAACTGTCGTGCCGGGCGAGGAAGGCCTTTCCGTCCAGGCCCTGCTTCATGCTCTCGGGCGTGAGGATCGCGCCGGCGTTGTCCTCGCTGCCGTCGATGCCGTCGGTGTCGGCGGCGATCGCCCAGATTCCTCCCGTTTCGAGGCCCAGGGAAAGCAGGAACTCCGCGCAGCGCCCGCCGCGGCCGGCTTCGTTTTCGATCGTCACCGTGCACTCGCCCCCGGAAATCAGCGCCGCGGGCCCTTTCGTGCGCAGCGCACGCTCGGCCATTTCCTTGCCGACCTCGCGCGCTTCGCCGGTAATCGTGTCGCCGAGGATCTCGGGGCGAATGCCTGCCTTGCGGAACACCTCGCCGGCGGCTTCGAGCGAGCGCATTGCGGTGGCGATGACCTTGTTCTCTGCTCGCACCGACTTCGGGCTCTCGGAAAACGGCCCTCGAAAATCGATGCGGTACCGGGCCAGGATCGCCTTGGCGTCTTCGATCGTCGTCGGGTCGGCGGCGCAGGGTCCGGAAGCGATATGGGTCGGGTCGTCGCCGACCACGTCGGAGATGATCAGCGCCACGACGCTGCCGCGGCATGCCGCGGCGAGCCGGCCGCCGGCGATGGCGGAGAGGTGCTTGCGCACCGTGTTCATCTCGCGGATCTCGGCGCCGCTCTTCAGGAGCTTGCCGGTGAGCGCCTTGAGCTCGGCCATGGATACGCCCGGCGGCGGCAGCGACAACAGGCTCGAGCCGCCGCCGGAGATCAGGACCAGCAGCAGGTCGTCGGCACCGAGGCGCTTCGCGCTCTCGAGGATCTCGCGCGCCGCGCGCTCGCCGGCCTCGTCGGGGACCGGGTGGCCGGCCTCCACGACCTTTACGTGCTTCGTCGGCAGGCCGTGGCCATAGCGGGTGATGGCAATGCCTTCGACTGCGCCCCATTCGCGTTCGACCGCGACCGTCATGGAAGCGGCCGCCTTGCCTGCAGCGGCGACGAAAACCCTGCCGCGGGGACGAGGCGGCAGATGCTTCGACAGGACAACCAGCGGATCGGCCGCGGCGACCGCGGCGCGGAAGCTCTCTTCCAGAAGCCGGCGCATCAGCTGCCGGGCGCGAAAGTCTCTTTGGCGGCGGCCGCGCCGAGCTTGTAGAAGCGCGGGTAGGTCTCGCGGAACACCTTCTGGATATCGTCGACTGGGACGTCGGCGAAGCTGCCGCGGCCGCGCAGGTACTCCATGTGGCGGCGGTTGTCCTCGTCGAACGGGTGGAAGATCGAGTCCGTCTCACCGTCCCATTCGAGCGGCTTGACGCGGAAGCGCCGGCAGAGCGCAAGGTTGAAGGCCGGCGTGCACTTCACCCACTTGCCGCCGAGGCGGAGCTCGGTGAAGCCGTGGTAGACGAAAAGGTCCGAGCCCATCGTCTCGATGAGGCGCGGGCTGGTGAGGTGATTCTTCACGTCGGCGAAGCCGACGCGGGTCTCGATGCCTGCCACCCGGCCGCACGCCGCGAGCAACGCCGCCTTGCCGATGCAGAAGCCTTCGCCGGCTTCGAGCACCGCCGAAGCGGTGAACGCCGCGGGCTTGCTGAAGTCGAGGAACGGGTTGTAGCGGATCTCGTCGCGCACCGCGTAGTAGAGCGAAATGGCGCGCTCGCGCTCCGACTTTCCCTTCGTATTGGCTTTTGAAAAAGCGACGACACCAGGATCGTCGCTGTCGATGAAGCGACCGGAGGACAGGAATTCGTTCATTGTCCGCGCGCCATCAGGCGGCGCACGCCCTGGTAGAGCGCGCTCGACGGCTCGGCGTACCCGTCCATGACCGAGAAGTGATTCGTGCCGGGCATCGCGATGTCGCCGGCGAAGACCGGACCCCAGCGCCCGCCGAGCAGCGCGTTCTGGCGCAGGAACTCGGAAGATTCGTTGCCGCCGACGCAGGTCATCACCGGCGCGCGCGTCGCGACCGGCAGGAAGGCGGGCGAGAGGCGCAGCGCGAGCGCCGGATCGAGGCGCAGGTCGGATTGCAGGAAATCGACCTCCAGCAGCGGCCGCAGGTCGTAGATGCCGCTGATCGCGAGGCCGCCTTTCCACAGGTTCTTCGGCAGGCGCGCGTCGAGCTGCGGCCAGAGCGCGCACATCAGCATCGCAGTGAGGTGGCCGCCGGCCGAGTGCCCGGACACATACAGGCGGTCCTGGTCGATCCCGTACTTTCCGGCGTTCAGCCACAGCCAGCGGCTCGCACGCAGCATCTGCCGCACGATTTCGTCCATCGCGACCTTGGGGCACAGGTCGTAGTTCACCACCGCCACCGACACGCCGGCATCGACCAGGGCGGGCGCGACGAACGAGAAGTCCTTCTTGTCGAGCGAGCGCCAGTAGCCGCCGTGGATGAACATCATGCAGCTGCCGTCGCCGCCCCTCGCCGGGAAGACGTCGATGGTTTCGCCCGGCATCTCGCCGTAGCGAACGTCGAGATCGCACTTCAGCGTGGCGCGGGCGCGCGCCGAGCGGTCTTGCCAGCCGGCGAAGAAGCGCGGGTGGTCGGGGACCAGCTCGCGGTTGTTGTAGGCCTTGTTGAGGAAAGCCTTGTCCGGCGCGTTCATCCCCGTTTTTCCCTCCAGAGTCCCATCGCTTCCTGCCCCGGGCGGTCGGAGAAGGAGAACAGCACCGTCTCTGCCGCCGCCTCGAATTTCACCGGCGTCCAGGAAGGGACGACGAAGGTGTCGCGCGGCTCGAACGCGTATTTTTCATTGCCGATGATCACGCTGCCCCCGCCCTCGACGACGGAGTAGATCGTGCCATCGGTGCAGCGGTACGGTTGCGACTTGAATTTCGCCGGCAGGAGCTGGATGAACGCGGCGATGGTCGGCATGGCGTGCCCGCCGGTCAGCGGATTGGTGAACTGCATCTTCCAGCCGTGGCAGGCGTCGGCATCCTGGTCGCGCGACAGGAGCTCGAGCGACTCGCGGCTGCGCGCGTACGGATAGTTGAAAATGGGTGAGGTCTTGCCGAACGGCGCGACCGCGCCGAGCGGCGCGAGGCCGCTGCCGTAGCGCGCCGTGGCCGCGCCTTCGCTGCGCGTCACCGGCTGCACTTCCTCGGGATAGACCTCGTGGAACTGGGCGGCGAAGAGCTCGACGATGCGGATGTCGAGGCCGTCCATCCACACCACCGGCTCGTTCCCCGGGTTGCCATGGTCGTGGAAGGTCCACGACGGCGTAATGATGAAGTCGCCCGGCGCCATCATCGTGCGCTCGCCGTCCACGGCGGTGTACGCGCCGGAGCCCTCGACGATGAAGCGCAGCGCCGACTGCGAATGACGGTGGCTGGGCGCGATCTCGCCCGGCAGGATGAGCTGCAGGCCTGCGTAGAGGCTCTGCGTGATGCAGGATTCGCCGCGCATGCCCGGGTTCTCCAGCACCAGCACGCGGCGGATCGCTTCCTTGGCGGTGATCAGCTTGCCGGCCTCGGTGATGTAGGGCCGCATGTCCTTGTACTTCCACAGGTAGGGCTTGCAGCGCGTCACCGGCTCGTCCGGGATCAGGCCGTGCAGCACCTCCCAAAGAGGCGCGGTGTTGTGCTTGTCCATGCGCCGGTACAGGTCCTGCCGCGCGCTGCTGATCTTGGTCTGGGGAACGCTCGCCATGGCTGGCTCCTTCATGCCGATTTTACGGGCTTCATCCACATCACGGGCTTGCCGAGCGTGCTGCCCAGGGCCTTGCCCTCGGGATCGGCGAGCGCGGCGTCGCGCGCGGTGCGGATGGCTTTTCTCTGCTCTGAAACGTCCGTGGTCGCCGGATTCTCGACGAGGGCGTCGACGATGGCGAGGAAGTTGCCCTTGCCGCGGCGGTGCGTCTCGCCGTAGCCCTTGATGAGGCGGGCGCATTCGGCGACCTCGAAGGCGAGGCCGGCATCGCGCCGTGCCGCCTCCGACACCAGCGACAGCCAGCGCTCGATCAGTCGCTGCTCTTCGCGGTAGCGGTAGCTGAACGGCCGCCATGGCTTCAGCCAGGCGAGGCTGCGCACCAGCGCGTAGCCGAAGATGCCCGAAGTCCGGATGTGCATGCCGACGTTGTAGGCGTCGAGCTTTCCGTTTTTCTCGGCCCACTCGATGATTTTCTTTCCAAGAAAATGCGGCAATACGGACGCGAACTCCTCGACCCCGGGCTTGAGATAGTCGATGACCACCACCGGCTCGCCCTCTTTTGCGCCGACCTCTTTTCTGACTCTTGCAAAACGAGAAGATCTTGTTTTCAGGTCTGCCACGCGAATGATGTCTTCATAGGCCATCCAGGTCGCGAGGTGCCGCGCGACGGTCGCCGCGACCTTCGCATCGCCGGCGAGGAAGGGCTTGATGCGCTCGGCATAGATCGCTGCGTAGCGCTCGCCCTGGTAGTCCTCGAGGCGCTCCTTGGCGAGCGGCAGGATCTCTTCGACCGAAGTGGCGCGCTTCGGCTTCGCCGCCTGCTCGGGCGCGCGACGCGTGCCGCCGGCGATTTCGAAGCCGGCGGCGAAGCCCCGCAGGCTCGCTTCGGCGCCGCGCCCCGCCTTGCGGATCGCGGCCTCGCAGGCCTCGCGCGAGAGCGGCAGCACGCCGCTGCCCGCCATCGCACCGAACAGCACCGCGTTGATCACGGTACCGTTCTCCTGCGCGAGCTTGCGCATGTCGAACATCACCGCCGTCTTGGCGAGTTGGCTTCCGGCCGCAACCACCTTGTCGCTGTCGAAGCGGCCGTCGGCCATCTGCATCTTCTCCACCGTGGCGTAGATGCGGTGGGTGGAGGCGATGAGCGTGGTGCGCTCCGGGCTGACGTAGCCGTTCTGCATCGCGCGCCCGGCCTCGACCAGCTCGGAGGCGACCATGATGTCGACGTTGCCGGGGCTCGGCGTCAGCGAAAGGACGGGCTCTTTTCCGCCGAGGGATTTTCTTTCCTGCGGAAAAATCTCCAGGTAGTAGGTCGTGGCGCCGGTGCGCTGCGCGACGCCGGGGATCGACGTGGCTTGTGCGGGCAGCCCGGTGGCGGTGGCGGCTTCCATCAGCCAGTCGGCCATGACGCCGCCGCCTTCGCCGCCGAGGGCGGCGATCAGAATGGTTATCGGTTGTTCCACAGTTTGTCCCACCAGTTCGGGTTTTGAATGACTTCAGCGCGATAGAACGAAGGACAGAGCACTGCGGCGTGCGCGTTCTCGCCGCACAGGCCGCAGCCGACGCAGCCGTCGATCACGGTGGCGATGGGGTCGGTGCGCAGCGGATCCGGATTGTCGCGCACCGTCAGCGTCGGGCAGCCCGAAAGGCGGATGCACGAGTGGTCGCCGGTGCAGGTGTCCTCGTCGACGCCGTATTTCACTCGCACGGTGCGCGTGCCATCAGAAAGGTCTCTCGCGACCTGCGGCTTGAGGCGGCGCTGCCGCTCGAGCTGGCACTCGCCCTCGGCGACGATGACCTTCAGCCCCTTGAAGTCGGTGCTCATCGCTTCCTTGTAGACCTTGGCGACCTCGCCGACCTTGTAGTTGTTCACCGTGCGCAGCCACTTCACGCCCAGCCCGGTGAGGGTGTCCTCGATCGTGCGGTCGGCATGCACCGAGCTGCCGCCGACCGCCACCATGCGCGCGTCCTCGGGCGGCGAGGAAAGCAGCTCCTGCGTGCCGGTCGCCGACGCATAGCCGTTCTTCATGATCACCAGCACGCCGTCGCCTTTGTTGAGCAGATTGGAGGCGACGCCGGAAAGCAGGCCGTTATGCCAGAAGCCCCCGTCGCCCATGATCGCCACCGGGCGACGCGACGACATCGGTCCGACGCCTGCCGCGGAAGCGAGGCTCATCCCGTAGCCGAGCAGCGTATTTCCCTGCGAGAACGGCTCGAACGAGCCGAAGCAGTGGCAGCCGACGTCCATCGACACGTGCGGCCGGCCGATGTCCTGCGCCACCAGCTTCATCGCCGAGAACACCGGGCGCTCCGGGCAGCCGGTGCAGAAGGTCGGCGGCCGCATCGGCAGCGTGTCCAGCAGCTCGGCCGCTTTTTCCTTGGTTCTTTGAACGGAATTCAGCCAGGAAGCACCCGAAGCGGTATTGAGGTGCGGCGCGTGCTGCGCCAGGAACCGGGTCAGGCCGCGCACCAGCGACTCGACGTTGTAGTCGCCGGCCATGTGCATGCAGTCCTTGCCGTGCAGCTTCGCCTGCGCGTCGACCCGGCGCAGGACGGTGGCGATCTCCTGCTCGATGAATTCCGGTTGCCCCTCTTCGAGAACGAGAACGGCTTTCTTGGTTTTTGCAAATTCAATGAGCTCTTCGGGAACCAGCGGGTAGACGCAGTTCAGCACGAGGATGGGAATGCGCGCGCTGCCGAACGCGTCGGCGAGGCCGAGCGTCTTCAGCGCCAGCATCAGCCCGTTGTACAAGCCGCCCTGGATGATGATGCCAAGCTGTTTCTCATCACCGTCGAACGTTTCATTCAATTTATTTTCGAGAACGAAACGGCGGGCCGCGGGCAGCCGCACCTCCGCCTTGAGCTTCTCCTGGCGGAAGGTCGCCGGCGGATGCGCCAGCCGGTCGTAGATGAATTCCTTCGGCGGGCCATCCAGCTTCAGCCGGGTGGAAACGGCGGGTGCGAGGTTCTTCTTCGTCTTGAATTCGCCCTGGACGTGGCAAGCGCGAATCCGCAGCTCCATCATCACCGGGCTGTTGGAAATCTCGGACAGCTCGAAGCCTTTCTCGACCATCTCCACGATCTTCGGCAGATTCGGTCTCGGATCGAGGAGCCACATGAGCGATTTCAGCGCGAAGGCGTGGCTTCGCTCCTGCGCCACCACACCACCCTCGCCGTAGTCCTCGCCCAGCACGATCAGCGTGCCGCCCATGACGCCGGCGGACGCGAGGTAGGAGAGGGCGTCGGCGGCGACGTTGGTGCCGACGATCGACTTCCAGGTCACCGCGCCGCGCGCCGGGTAGTTGATCGAGGCGCCGAGCATGGCGGCGGCGGAAGCCTCCGAGGTGCAGGCCTCGACGTGCACGCCGAGCTCGTCCATGTAGTCGCGCGCCTGCACCATCACGTCGAGCAGGTGCGAGACTGGCGCGCCCTGATAGCCGCCGACGTAGGAGACGCCCGATTGCAGCAGCGCTTTCGTCACGGCGAGGATGCCCTCGCCATGAAAGGTGGCGCCGTCGCCGAGGCGAAGCGACTCTATTTCCCTAGTGAACTGGCGTTCCACAGCTTGTCCCACCAAGTTGGGTTTTGAATGACTTCCGCGCGATAGAACGACGGGCAAAGCACCGCGGCGTGCGCGTTCTCGCCGCACAGGCCGCAGCCGACGCACCCGTCGATCACGGTCGCGACCGGGTCGGTGCGCAGCGGATCCGGGTTGTCCTTGATCGTGAGCGTCGGGCATCCCGAGAGACGGATGCACGAGTGATCGCCGGTGCAGGTGTCTTCATCGACGCCGTACTTCACTCGGATGTGCCTTTCTCCCTTCTTCAGTTTCTCGGCAACCTGCGGCCTCAATTTCCGTTGGCGCTCGAGCTGGCACTCACCCTCGGCGATGATGACCTTCAGCCCCTTGTAGTCGCTGGTCATCGCTTCCTTCAGCGTCTTCGCCACCGCGCCGACGCGGTAGTTGTCGACGGTCTTCACCCAGCCCACGCCGATACCCGCGAGCGCGCGTTCCATGCTCATGTCCGGCGCGTGGGTGTCGCTGTGCTGCGGCGAGGAGGGCAGCTCCTGCGTGCCGGTGGCCGAGCTGTAGCCGTTCTTCATGATCACCAGCACGCCGTCGTTCTTGTTGAACACGGTGTTGGCGATGCCGGTGGTGAGGCCGTTATGCCAGAAGCCGCCGTCGCCCATCATGGTCACGGTGCGCTTGGCGAACATCGGCTCCACCGCGGAGTTCGAGGCCAGGCCCAGGCCGTAGCCAAGCACCGTGTTGCCCATGTTGAACGGTGGCAGCGTCGAGAACAGGTGGCAGCCGATGTCGGCCGACATGTGGAACTTCCCGGTGTCCTTCTCGAGGATCTTCATCGCCGAGAACACCGGCCGCTCCGGGCAGCCGACGCAGAAGCCTGGCGGTCGCACCGGCAGGCCGCCGAGGAGCTCCGCGGCTTTCTGCTTCAAGCCTTTGATGGAAGTCAAAGCGCTTTCCTTGTTCAGGAAGCGCGCAACGCCGGCCAGAACGACTTCGCCCGTGTACTCGCCGGCCATCGGCAGCAGATCCTTGCCATGCACCTTCACTTGGTTCGAGTCGTAACGCCGCAAGGTGGCAAGCACCTGCTCCTCGATGAAGGCCGGTTGTCCTTCCTCGACGATCAGGATCGATTTCTTGGTTCTCGAAAATTCGACAATTTCGTCCGGGACCATCGGGTAGGTCACGTTCATGCAATAGATCGGCACGCGCGCGGCGCCGAACGCGTCGGCAAGGCCAAGAGTCTGCAGCGCACGGATAGTCGCGTTGTACATGCCGCCCTGGCAGATGATGCCGAGGTCGCGCATTTCCCCTTCAAAGAACTCGTTCAGTTTCTTTTCTCGTATGAAGGCAACGGCAGCGGGCCAGCGCACGTCGATCTTGTGCTTCTCCTGCGCGTAGGTCGCCGGCGGCAGG
This sequence comes from Betaproteobacteria bacterium SCGC AG-212-J23, assembly GCA_001644455.1. Classification (GTDB taxonomy): domain Bacteria; phylum Pseudomonadota; class Gammaproteobacteria; order Burkholderiales; family SG8-39; genus SCGC-AG-212-J23. The sequence goes on along the minus strand of LSTF01000029.1, from coordinate 16,727 downwards.
CAGATGCGGCTGTAGTCGAAGTCCGGGTTCTCGATGAAGGCTTTCTTGGAGAGCTTCGGCGCCTGGTTCTTCTTCGTCTTGAAGGATCCCTGCACGTGGCAGGCGCGGATGCGCAGCTCGAGCATCACCGGGGTGCTGGAAGCTTCCGAAAGCTCGAAGCCGTGCTCGACCATCTCGACGATCTTCGGCAGGTTCGGCCGCGGGTCGAGCAGCCAGATCTGCGACTTCATGGCGAAGGCGTGGCTGCGCTCCTGGATGATCGACGCGCCTTCGCCGTAGTCCTCGCCGAGCACGATCATCGCGCCGCCCTTGACGCCGGCGGAGGCGAGGTTGGAGAGCGCGTCGGAGGCGACGTTGGTGCCGACGGTGGACTTGAAGGCGACCGCGCCGCGCATCGGGTAGTTGATCGAGGCGCCGAGCATCGCCGCGGCGCCGGCCTCGTTGGCGTTGGTCTCGACGTGCACGCCGAGATCCTCGAGGATGCCGCGCGCGTCGTTCAGCACGTCCATGACATGCGAGACGGGCGCGCCCTGGTAGCCGCCGACGTAGGACACGCCCGACTGGAGCAGCGCCTTGGTCACCGCGAGGATCGCCTCGCCGTGGAAGACTTCGCCGTCGGCCAGCTTCAGCTTCTCGACTTCTTCCTTGAAGGATCTTTCCATTAGACGAGCACCTTAGGTAGCCACACCGCGACTGCCGGGACGAAGAACACCAGCGCGAGCAGCAGCAGGCTCATGGCGATATAGGGCAGCACCGCCTGGAAGATGTGCCCCATGCGCACCTGGGGCGGCGCGACGCCCTTCATGGTCATGAGCAGCAGGCCGTGCGGCGGGAGCAGCAGGCCGAGCTGCATGCAGATCAGGAACATCACGCCGAACCAGACCGGATCGACACCGTACTTCTGCACCAGCGGCATGTAGATCGGCAGGGTGATCATCATCATGCTCACCTGCTCGACGAACAGGCCGAGGAAGATCAGCAGCACCATCATCGCCGCGATCACGGCGAGGGGTGAGAGCCCTAGGCGGCCGATCATCTCCACCAGGCCGTTGCTCGCGCCCGAAAACGACAGGATCTGCGAGAAGGTGGTCGCGCCGACGATGATGAACAGGATCATTCCCGAAATGGCGGCGGTGCCGCGCAATGCGGCCAGCAGGTTCTTGATGGACAGAGAACCATAGAGGACGGCGAGGACCATGGTGAAGAACGCGCCGATCGCCGCCGACTCGGTCGGTGTCGCCCAGCCCGCCGACATCGAGGCCACGACCACGGCGAAGATCGACACCAGCGGGATCACGTACTGCACGAACGGCCGCCATTTCTCCCAGCCGCGATGCTCGGTGAAGCCTGCCGTCGGGGCGAGCGCCGGGTTGATCTTCACGCGGGCGATGATGTAGACGATGAATGCGACGCTCAGGATCAGCCCCGGCAGCACGCCGCCGATCAGCAGCTTCGAGATGGAGATGCCCGACAGGCTGCCGAGCAGCACGGTGAGAGCCGAGGGCGGAATCAGCATGTCGACCGCGCCGATCGCCATCAGCGGCCCCGTGGCCATGGTCGGGTGATAGCCGCGCGAGAGCATCACCGGCAGCATCAGGCTGCCGAGCATCGCCGTGGTGGCGATGGTCGAGCCCGAGATGGCCGAGAACACCGTGCCGGCGACGACCGCCACCACCGCGAGGCGCCCAGGCACCTGCCGGATGAGTCGCTCGACGCCCTCGATCACCTTCACCGCAAGGCCGGTGTGGAACAGCACCTCGCCCATCAGGATGAAGAGCGGAATCGGCGTGAGCGAGAAGCTCGCCACCGAGCCGACGCTGTTCCGCGCCAGCTGCACCAGCCCTGGCTCGCCGCCGAGGAAGAGCCACGCGCCGAGCAGGTTGATGACCAGGAACGAGAACGCCACCGGCAGGCCGAGGAAGAGCAGCAGCGTCGAGCCCCCGAGCATCAGCCATGCGGCGGCGTCCCATGACATGCCTTACCCCGTCGACACCGCGTCGTCGCGCGGTGCGCGCTCGGCGAGCCAGAGCCGGCGCATGCGGAACAGCATCTCGAGCGTGAGGCAGGCGAAGGCGACAGGCAGTACGCTGAGCAGCCACCATTCGGGCGTCACCAGCGTCTTGATCGACAGCGAGCCCGCCATGAAGCTCGCCAGAGCGGCGCGCGCGCTGTACCAGGCGATGATCGCGCAGCAGCCGAGGCCGAGCAGGTCGACAGCCCACTCGAAAAACCAGCCCACCCGCGGCGGCACCGCGCGCAGCACGATGTCCACCCGGATGTGCTGGCCGCGCCGCAGCAGCCACGGCGCGGTCAGCAACGTGACGAGGAACAGCATCGCCTCGGAGATCTCGTTCGCCCAGGCGAGGCCGGCGAGTCCCGGGACGACGCGCACGTTGCGCAACAAGACGTCGGCGCAAATCATGAGCGTCATGCCCAGGATGAGGGCGCAGGCAGCCGCTGCGAAGACCTCCAGCAGCCGCCCGTAGGCCCGTTCGATCGCTTGCACCGGATTACTTCGCCAGCACCTTCTTCAGCGCTTCGCCGTACTGCGGGCTCGCCTTGATGGCGGTCGCCCAGCCGATCTCCTTCGATTTCTCGACGAACGCCTTGCTGGTCGCCGCGTCGAACTTGATCACCTCGATGCCGGCCTTCGCTTGCCGCTGCGCTTCCTCCTGGTTGTAGGTCTTCCAGAAGTCGTTCTGCCGCTCGTACGCGAGCGCCTCGCGATCGAGGTATTCGCGCGCCTTGGCGGGCAGGCCCTTGTACTTGTCGAGGTTCATGACTAGGCCTACCTCGGCGTTGTAGAAGCCCGGGTCGACGCGGTACTTGGTCTTCTCCTGCCAGTTGAGGTCGAACAGCGCGTGGATCGGCCAGCCGTAGCCGTCGATCACGCCGCGCTCGAGCGCGGTGTAGACCTCGCCCGGGGCAGTCGTCATCACCTGCGCGTTCATGGACTGAAAGAACTCGCGGTACACCGGCGTGATGCGGATCTTCAGGCCGGTAAGGTCGGGCTTGTCGATCTTCTTGTTGAGGTAGAGGTGGAAGGGCGTGAACTCCACCACCTTGGCGAGGTAGCGCATGTTGGCTTTCTCCGCCCAGATCTTGTTGATCAGGTCGTAGCCGCCGTTCTTGCGCTGCTCCGCGGCGCTGGTCTCCGCGAGCTTGAGGATGTCCGCCTCGGGCATGACGTTGGTGTAGAACGCGCCGGTGCTGAAGCCGATGTCGACCACGCCGCTCTGCACCGATTTGCCGACCTCGAAGGTCGGGATGGCTTTCGGGCCGCCGATGAAGTTGAGCTGCAGCACGCCCTTGCCTTCCTTGTTGACCTTCTCGATCCACTCGATCGTGCGCTTCACGTAGAACTGGTTCTCCGGGAACGCGCTCACCACGCGCAGGGTGACTTCCTGGGCTTGGGTCGCGACCGGCGCCAGCGCGAGCGCCGCCAGCAAGAGCGTCTTTTTCATGGGCCTCCTCCTATGAAGAACGAGCAGGTTAGGCGTCGGCTCTGTCATTTGTCAAATCAATGTCATTCATGGTATTCATCAATTCCATGAATGTTCAGGATGTCGACCTCAACCTGCTGCGCGTGTTCGACGCGGTGCTGCACGAGAGCGGTGTCACGCCCGCCGCGGCGCGCCTCGGGCTGACCCAGCCGGCGGTTTCCAACGCGCTGGCGCGCCTGCGCAAGCTCTTCGGCGACCCTTTGTTCGTGCGCACGCCGACCGGGATGGACGCGACGCCCTTCGCACGCGAGCTCGCCGCGCCGGTGCGGCAGGCGCTGGCGCTCCTGGAGTCGGCCCTGGCGCACGGACCGGGCTTCGACCCCGCGAGCACCACGCGCGCCTTCCGCTTCTACATGTCGGACCTCGGGCAGATCGAATTCCTGCCGCCGCTCATCGAGCGCGTCGAGCAGCGCGCCCCCGGGGTGCGCCTGGAAGCGGTGGCGCTCGACGTCGAGGACATCGCCGGCGCGCTCGCCGCCGGCACGCTCGACCTTGCCGTCGGCTTCCTTCCCGCGCTCGGGCCGCCGATCCAGCGGCGGGCGCTGTTCCGCGATCCTTACGTCTGCCTGATGCGCGCCGATCACGAGATCCAATCGATGACAAGAAAGCGATTTCTCGGGGCGAGTCACGTACTTGTTTCCTACCGCGGCGGTCACCGCGTCATCGAGGAGGCGTTCGAGCGGGCGGGCGTCCGCGTTGCCTTGCGGGTGCCGCACTTCACCGTGGCGCCGATGGTGCTCGAGCGCACCGACCTCGTTCTCACGCTGCCGGCGCGGGTGGCGCGCGTCTTCGAGCGCGGCGGCAAGCTGAAGTCGCTCCCCGTGCCGCTGCAGATTCCCGTCGCCGACGTCGGCGTGCACTGGCACGAGCGCTTCGAGGCCGATCCCGGCAACCGCTGGCTGCGCGAGCAGGTGATCGAACTGTTTTCGGACTAGCTAGCGCCAGATCTCGCGAGAAACCTCGAGCACGAGCTCCAGCTTCCTGCGCGTGTCGTCCTGCGTCACGGTCTGGCCCGAGCCGCCGCCGCTCGAGAAGCCGCACTGCGGCGAGAGGCCGAGGCGCTCGAGCGGCACGACCTTCGCCGCTTCATCGATGCGGCGCTTGAGGTCGTCCTTCTTTTCGAGCTGCGGCGTCTTGGTCGAGACCAGCCCGAGGATCACGGTCTTGCCGGGCGGCAGGTGGCGCAGCGGTGAGAAATCGCCGGCGCGCGCCGTGTCGTACTCGAGGCAGTAGACGTCGGCGTTGAAGCGATTGAACAGCGCATCGGCCACGGGGTCGTAGCCGCCTTCCGCCATCCACGCGCCCTTGAGGTTGCCGCGGCACAGGTGCATCGCGATCTTCATGTCCTGCGGCTTGCCGGCGATGCTGTCGTTGAATAGCTTCGCATAGCGCTCGGTCAGCTCGTCGGGGTTCTCGCCGCGGGCGAGCACGTCGTTCCGTGCCTTCACGTCGCAATTGCAGGGCAGGGCGGTGTCGTCGAACTGCAGGTAGGTGCAGCCTTCCTTGGCGAGGTCCGCGATCTCCTCCCGATAGATCTTCTGCAAATCCGCAAGAAACGCCTCCCGATCGCGGTAAGCATCGAAGGCCTTGGGCCCGAGGAACCAGTGCATCACGTCGGGCGCGGCGATGGTGACCTTGGGCACGCCGCGTTTCACGATGCTCCTCAGGAAGCGGTAGTCGTCGGCGACGATGCGCCGCGTGCGGCGCAGCTTCGCTTTCGCGTAGGGCGAGGCGGCGACGCCCATCACGCCGGTCTCGTTGCGAAAGCCGAGCGTGCCGTCGCGCAGGCCGAAGCCCTCGACCGCGTCGATGAAGCCCGCCGACCAGCTGCGGCGGCGGAACTCGCCGTCGGTGACGCTGGGCAGGCCGATCGCTTCCTGGAAGGCGACGATCTCGCGGATGCAGTCGTCCTGGGCGGCAATAAACTGCACGTCGTCCAGTTTCTTCGCCTTGTGGGCACGCGCCGCTTCGACGAGCCGCGTCGGGCGAACGAAGCTGCCGATGTGCTCCGCATGGAAGGTCATGAGAATTAGAATTCTCGCATGCCTGTCTTTCGCGCCGATCACATCGGCAGTCTCTTGCGCCCGAAGAAACTGCGCGAAGCCTTCCGCAGCGGAAACGAATTGAAGAATGTTCAGGACGAGGCGATCCGGGAAGTCGTCCGGTTGCAACGCGACTGCGGGCTCGAGGTCATCACCGACGGCGAGTTCCGGCGCATCTCCTATTGGGAGAAGTTCGTACGGCTGACGCGCGGCCTCGAGGTCAGGGACGCGGTGTTCACCTTCCACGATGCCGACGGGCACGAATCGAAATTCACTGCGCCCTACGTCAGCGGCAAGGTGTCGCGCGCCGAGCCGATCACCCTCGACGAGCTGGGCTTCGGCAACACCAAGATCACCATGCCGGCGCCCTCGACGATGCATTTCTATCGGCACACCGATTGGGGCAGTGCCTATGACAGCGCGGACGCTTTCTTCAAGGATCTGGGCAAGGTCTACCGGGCGGAGATCGCGGACCTGGCGAAGGCCGGGTGCCGCTACGTCCAGCTCGATGAAGTAGCGGTGGCGATCCTGTGTGATCCCGCAGCGCGCCAAAAGGTGAAGGACCCCGAACGCCTGGTGGATCTGTACATCGATGCCATCAACGAAGCGGTCAAGGACCGGCCCGCCGGCATGACGATCGGTGTGCACGTCTGCCGCGGCAACTACAAGGGCATGTATCTCTCGGAGGGCGGCTACGACTCGGTGGCGGAGAAGTTCTTCAGCCGGACCCACGTCGACCACTTTCTGCTGGAATTCGACTCGCCGCGCGCCGGCGGCTTCGAGCCCCTGCGCTTCGTCCCCAGGGAGAAGGGTGTGGTGCTCGGGCTGGTGAGCTCGAAGACGCCGGCGTTGGAAAAAATCGACTTGCTGAAAAGAAGAACCGAGGAAGCGGCCCGCTACATCGACATGGCGCGTCTCGCCATCAGCCCGCAGTGCGGCTTCGCCAGCACCATGGGCGGCAACCCGGTCACCGAGGCGGACCAGCGCGCGAAGCTCGGGCTCTGCGTCGACGCGGCGCGCGCGATCTGGGGATGAGGGTCCTCGTCGCTGGTGCGGGTCCTGCCGGGCTTTATTTTTCGTATCTGATCAAGAAGCAGAATCCGGACTGCGAATTGCGCGTCGTCGAGCAGAACGCCGCCGATTCCACCTTCGGCTTCGGCGTGGTGTTTTCCGACCGCGCCCTCGAGTTCCTGCAGGCCGACGATCCGGCCACCTATGGCCTGATCACGCCGGAACTGAAGGCGTGGGTCGACCTGCACGTCGTGCATCGCGGCGAGCGCAACGTCATCGACGGGATTGGCTTCGCGGCTATCGGCCGGCTGCACTTTCTGCGTCTCATGCGGCGCCAGGCCGCGAGCGTCGGCATTCGCCCCGAGTTCAACACGCCGGTGGGCGATATCTCCGGGTATGACCTGGTGGTGGCGGCGGACGGTGCCAATTCCAGCGTTCGGCGCCACGCCGATTTCGGCACGCGCATCACGCATTGCACCAACAAGTTCGCCTGGTACGGCACGCCGCGCCTCTTCGAGAAGCTGACCCAGACCTTCCTCGAGGACGAGCTCGGCACATTCAACGTGCATCACTACCCGCACTCGGAGGAGATGAGCACCTTCGTCGTCGAGTGCGACGCGGCGACCTGGCAGCGAGCCGGCTTCGCGACGATGGGCGAGGACGAGACCCGAGCCTGCCTGGAGCGGGTCTACGCGCCGGTCCTGCAGGGCGCGCCGCTGGTCTCGAACAAGTCCATCTGGCGCAACTTCCCCAACGTGCGCAACGAGCGCTGGCACAGGGGCAACGTGGTGCTGATCGGCGACGCGCTGCGCACGGCACACTTCTCCATCGGCTCGGGGACGCGCCTCGCGATGGAGGACGCGATTGCGCTGGTCAAGGCGCTCCAGAGCGAGGCGACTGTTCCAAAGGCCCTGCAAAGCTTCGAGGCGGCGCGGCGGCCGATCGTGGACAAGCTGGTCGCCGCGGCGGACGCGAGCGGCGCCTGGTACGACCGCTTCCCGGAACAGATGAAACTCGCCCCGCGCGATTTCGCCTGGAGCTATATTCAGAGGAGCGGGCGGATCGACCCCGCGCGGCTGAGGAAGATCTCGCCGAAATTCGTGGAGGGATGATGCTTTTCCCGACGACGCTCGTCGGCAGCTATCCGCAGCCCGAATGGCTGATCGACCGCCAGAAGCTGGCGGGACGATTTCCGCCGCGCGTTCGCGCGCGCGAGCTTTGGCGGGTGCCCGAGGCTCAGCTCGCCGAGGCACAGGACGACGCTACCCGCGTTGCCATCCGCGCCCAGGAGGAAGCGGGGCTCGACATCGTCACCGACGGCGAGATCCGGCGCGAGAGCTACTCCAACCGCTTCGCCACGGCACTGGAGGGTGTCGACATCGACAACCCCGGCAGCGCTCTTGACCGCTCAGGGCATCCCAACCCCGTGCCGCGCATCGTCGGCAAGATCCGCCGCAAGCACGCGGTCGAAGTGAACGATCTTCTCTTCCTGAAAAAAAACACCGACCGGAAGGTGAAGATCACCGTCCCGGGTCCGTTCACCATGTCGCAGCAGGCGCAGAACGATTTCTACAGGTCGCCGGAAGAAGCGGCGATGGACTACGCCGCGGCGGTGAATGCGGAGATCAAGGATCTCTTCGCCGCCGGCGCCGACGTAGTACAGATCGACGAGCCCTACATGCAGGCGCGGCCGAATCCGGCGCGCGAATACGGGTTGAAGGCCCTGAACAGGGCTTTGCAAAATATTGATGGAGAAACTGCAGTTCATATCTGCTTCGGTTATGCCGCGATCATCCACGAGCGGCCTGAGGGCTATTCGTTTCTTCCGGAGCTCGCCGGCTCGCCGGTGAAGCAGATTTCGATCGAGACGGCACAGTCGAATCTCGACACCGCGGTGCTGCAGAAACTTCCCGGCAAGAAAATCATGGTGGGCTGCATCGACTTGTCGGACATGAAGATCGAGACGCCGGAGGTGGTCGTCGCTCGCCTGAAAAAGGCGCTCAAGCACGTCAAGCCCGAAGACGTGATCGTCGCGCCCGACTGCGGCATGAAGTACCTGCCGCGCGAAGTCGCGTTCGGCAAGCTCAAGGCGATGGTCGAGGGCGCGAGGAGATTGCGCAAGGAATATGGCGGATAAGGAAAAGAAGGGGCTCGCGAAGGGACTCACCAACTACGGCGACCCGGCGTTCTCGCTCTACCTGCGCCGCTCGTTCGCGAAGAGCATGGGCTACTCGAGCGAGATGCTGTCGCGGCCGGTGGTCGGCATCGCCGATTCCAAGAGCGGCTTCAACAACTGCCACCGCCATTTCCCGGAGCTGATCGAGGCGGTCAAGCGCGGCGTGCTCGCGGCGGGCGCGCTGCCCATCGAATTTCCCACGGTCTCGCTGGGCGAAGTGTTCCTCAGCCCGACCTCGATGATGTTCCGCAACCTGATGGCGATCGACGTCGAGGAAATGATCCGCGCCCAGCCGATGAACGCGGTGGTGCTGGTCGGCGGTTGCGACAAGACCGTGCCGGCGCAGCTGATGGGGGCGCTCTCGGCCGATCTGCCGGCGGTGCAGCTCATTGCCGGGCCGATGATGCCGACCTCGTTCCAGGGCGAGCGCCTCGGCGCCTGCACCGATTGCCGGCGCTTCTGGGCGATGCACCGCGCGGGCAAGGTGAGTGCCGCCGAGATCGAGACGATCGAAGGCAACCTCGCGACCACCGCGGGCACGTGCGCCGTGATGGGTACCGCTTCCACCATGGCGTCCATCGCCGAGGCGATCGGCATGGCGCTGCCCAATACCGCCGCGATCCCGGCGGTGCATGCCGACCGGCTGCGCGCCGCCGAGGCGTCGGGTCGCCGCGCGGCCGAGCTGGCGCTGTCGCCGCTCCGGCCGAGCCAGATCGTCAACGAGAAGTCGGTCGAGAACGCGCTGCGCGTGCTGCTCGCCATCGGCGGCTCGACCAACGCCATCGTTCACCTCACCGCCATTGCCGGCCGGGCGGGGATAAAAATAGATTTACAAAAACTCAATTCGCTCTCGGATTCGACGCCTGTGCTCGTGGACCTGAAACCGACCGGGCAGCACTACATGTCCGACCTCTATGCGGCCGGCGGCGTAACCGCCGTATTGCGCGAATTGAAGCCGCTGCTGCACCTCGACTGCATGACGATCTCGGGAAAAACCTTGCGGGAAATCCTGGACGCTCATCCGCCGTGGGTCGACCGCGCGGTGGTGCGTGAATTCAAGAGTCCCATTTCATCCCAGGGAGGGCTGGTCGCGCTCTTCGGCTCCCTGGCGCCCAACGGCGCGATCCTGAAGCGCTCGGCGGCCGACGCCAACCTCTTCGAAAAGGAGGGCCGCGCGGTGGTCTTCTCCTCGCTCGACGATCTCGCGGCGCGCATCGACGATCCGGCGCTCGACGTGAAAGCCGACGATTTCCTCGTGCTGCAGAACGCCGGACCGAAGTCCGGCTACGCGATGCCGGAGGCGGGCTACCTGCCGATCCCGTCGAAGCTCGCGAAGGCGGGCGTCAAGGACATGGTGCGGATCTCGGATGCGCGCATGAGCGGCACCGCGTACGGGACGATCGTGCTGCACGTCTCGCCCGAGGCGGCGATCGGCGGCCCGCTCGCGCTGGTGAGGAATGGCGACCGCATCAAGCTTTCGGTGAAAGACAGAAAGCTGGAACTGATGGTGCCGGAGGAGGAGTTGAGAAAGAGAAAGGCCGCCTGGAAGCCGCCGGTCACGCCGCCGGCGCGCGGCTACGCAAAGCTCTACATGGACCACGTGCTCCAGGCCGAGCACGGCTGCGACTTCGATTTCCTGCGCAAGGCCTAGGGCTTCGGGAAGCCGTAGCGGATGCCGAAGCGGCCGTCTTTCAGCACCGTCACCTGCGCGCCGATCCAGCCCTGCCGGTCGGACGGCAAGCGGTTGCGCAGCTCGATGAGCGTCTTTGCCGGGCGCTTGACGTCGCAGGGCGTGAACGGCTCGACCGGCGGCTCGCCGTCGTGCCGCGCGAATGCGTAGCGGACGCTGCCGGTCTCGTCGAACGGCTTGTCCAGGTTGATCTCCATCGTCGCCCGGTACCATTCATCGGGCAGCCCCTGCACCATGCAATCGACGATGTCGGCCATCGCGCGCGTCTCGAACTCCGCGGCATCGCGCTGCTCGGTCGTCTGCGCGAAGACCTGCGCCGCCGCGAAAACCAGGACAATCGCCAACGCTTTCATGTTCGAAGTTTCCCACATTCCGTGAAGGCGCCGGCCAAGCTAGTCTGTCTGGAAGCTTACTGGAACGAGAAAATGCTCCAGACTTTCTCGGTCAAGGGATTCTTCGAGGCGATGGCACCGCTGCTGCATCCGCCGCTCACGCTCGCGCACCGCTTCGTCGAGTCCGAGGCCGGGCTCGCCTACTACGCGCGTCGCCCCGACGGCCTGCTCTGGCGCAGCAAGGAGCTGTTCGACACGCCGGTCTACTACCTCGCGTTCCACGGCCGGCCGGGCGCGGTGCGCTCGCTGCACGATCGCATCGAGGCCGACAAGTTGTGCGCGGCGTTCGACGGCTACGGCGAAGGCGGCTACAAGAACCTGGTGTATTTCGCTTGCTGCAACGTGCTGCGCGGCAAGAAGGGCCGGGCTTTCGCGCGCGCCTTCCTCAAGGCCTCCGGCGTGCGCGCCGTGATCGGCTACACGACGACGGTGGACTGGATGGCGAGCCTGGTCTGCGACATGCTCTTCCTGCACCGTTTCTACAGCGACCCGTCGCCCTGGAAAAATCTGCGGAAGATCTTCAACTCGGTGAGCCGCGACTATCCTAGGGCTCGCCGGCTCGGACATACGCTCATCACATGAAGATAAGACGAATAGCCACCGACCACGACAAGAACGGACACGCGATCGTCTCCTCCGATGAAGTCTGTCAGGGCGTCTCAGGCCGCCCGGGGCACGAGCGATGCGACCTGTGGAAGTCGCCCGACGGCGCGGTGTTCCGCTTCGTCGAGTATCAGCCGGGAGTGGCGCCGCGCAACCATCGCACCGAGACCGTCGACTACGCGGTGGTGATCTCCGGCGAGATCGAGATGGACCTCGACGGCACCACGCTCCATCTCAAGCAGGGCGACACGCTGGTGCAGCGGAACACGATCCATAACTGGATCAACCGCGGCAGCAAGCCGTGCGTGATCGCGTTCGTCCTCGTTCCCCTGAAAGGCGGGAAAGATGCGGTGGGCTAGCGTTGTTCTCGCCTTTTGGGTTTTCGCGGCTTTCGCCCAGGACTATCCGTCGCGTCCTGTCAGGATCATCGTGCCTTCGCCGCCGGCCGGCGGCACCGACATCGTCGGCCGCGTGCTCGCGGAGCATTTCACCCGGGCGCTCGGGCAGCAATTCTTCGTCGAGAACAAGCCCGGCGCGGGCAACCTGATCGGCATCGAAGCGGCGGCGCGTTCCGCCGCCGACGGCTACACGCTGCTCATGACGGCGAGCACGATCGTGCTCAACACCGTGCTCTACAAGAAGGTTCCCTACGACCCGATCCGGGACTTCGCGCCGATCACGATTGCGGCGACGGCGCCCAACATCCTGATCGTCAGCCCGAACCTTCCGGCGAAGTCGGTTGCCGAGCTGATCGCGCTGGCGAAGCAGAAGCCGGGCGCGCTTTCGTACGGCACGCCTGGCATCGGCACCTCGCCGCATCTCTGCATGGAGCTTCTGAAATACATGGCCGGGATCGACATCCAGCACGTGCCCTATCGCGGCACCGCCGCGGCGGTGACCGACGTCATGAGCGGCCAGATCCAGGCCGCCTTCGCGACCGCGCTCACCGCGAAGCCGCAGGTCGACGCCGGGCGGGTGCGGGCGCTCGCGGTGTCGGGTCCGCGGCGCGTGGAAGCGTTGCCCGCCGTGCCGCCGGTCGGCGAGACAGTCCCGGGCTACGAGGCGATGCAATGGTATGGGCTGCTCGCGCCCGCGGGCGTTCCGGTCGCGGTGGTGGAGAAGCTGAACGCCGAGGCGCTGGTGGCGTTGCGCTCCAAGGAAATGAAAGACCGCCTCGCGGGCGACGGTGCCGAGCCGCTCGGCTCGAGTCCGGCGGAATTCGGCGCTTTCATCCGCCGCGAGCTCGACAAGTGGTCGAAGGTCGCGGCGGCGGCGAAGATCGAGAAGCAGTAACGGGGCCTGCCCGCTGCGACGGCAACGGCGCGCCCCGCAGCGGTTGACAGGCCGGGCGTGATTGCTTCAAGCTTGATCTATTCAGGCTTGAGCCAATGACGCCCCCGGCCAGAACCGACCGCGAGACCATCGCCCGCGCCGACGATCACCGGGCGCTGCGCATCTGGCTGCGCCTGCTGACCTGCACCCAGCTGATCGAAAAGCGGGTGCGCGCGGGCCTGCGCGAGCAGTTCGCCACCACCTTGCCGCGCTTCGACCTGATGGCGCAGCTCGAGCGTCATGCCGAGGGCCTGAAGATGAACGAGCTGTCGCGCCTGCTGATGGTGACCGGCGGCAACATCACCGCGATCGTCGACCAGCTCGAGAAGGAAGGCCTGGTGGAGCGGCTCGATGAGCCCGACGACCGGCGCGCTTTCCGCATCCGCCTGACGCGCGCGGGCGACAAGACCTTCGCGGAGATGGCGCGCGTGCACGAGGAATGGGTGGTGGAGCTGCTCTCCGGTCTTTCGCGCCGCGAGCAGGACGAGCTGCTGAAGCTGCTCGCCAGGCTGAAGAGCCACGCCGTGGAGGTGGAGTCATGACAGAACCGAAGCATTTCCGGTGGCGCGTCGACGGCAAGGTCGGCGTCATCACGCTGAACCGGCCGGAGAAAAAGAATCCCCTGACGTTCGAGTCCTATGGAGAGTTGCGGGATCACTTCAGGAGTCTCGCGGGTTCTTCTTCTGTAAAAGCTGTTGTCGTCACCGGCGCAGGCGGCAATTTCTGCTCGGGCGGCGACGTGCACGAGATCATCGGCCCGCTGACGAAGATGACGCCGCCGCAGCTGCTGGACTTCACGCGCATGACCGGCGACCTGGTGAAGGCGATGCGCCACTGCCCGCAGCCGGTGATCGCCGCGGTCGAGGGCGTGTGCGCCGGCGCCGGGGCGATCGTCGCCATGGCGAGCGACCTGCGCTACGGCGCGCCCGGCGCGAAGACCGCGTTCCTCTTCGTGCGCGTCGGCCTCGCCGGCTGCGACATGGGCGCCTGCGCCATCCTGCCGCGCATCATCGGCCAGGGCCGCGCCGCCGAGCTCCTCTATACCGGCCGATCGATGACGGCCGACGAAGGTTTAGCGTGGGGGTTTTTCAATCGCCTTAGCGATCGGGTATTGGAAACCGCGCTTGAGACAGCAAAAGAACTCGCGGACGGCCCGACCGCGGCGCACGCCATCACCAAGAAGATGCTGCACGAGGAATGGAACGTCGGCGTCGACCAGGCGATCGACATGGAAGCGGTGGCGCAGGCGGCGCTGATGGAGAACAAGGATTTCCGCCGCGCCTACGAGGCGTTCGCGGCGAAGAAGAAGCCGGTTTTCGAAGGCGACTGAGCGTGGACCGTTTCGCTCACCTGGAATGGCCCTTTTTCGAGGGCAGGCATCGCAAGCTCGCTCGCGAGGCCGAGACCTGGGCGAGGGACAACCTCGCCTACGCCCACGGCGAGGACGCGGATGCGATCTGCAAGCGGCTGGTCCAGGACCTGGGGTGTGCCGGCTATCTCGATCACGTTGCCAATGAAAATGTCGACGTGCGCTCGGCGAGCGTATTGCGCGAGATCTTCGCCTATCACGCCGGCCTCGCCGACTTTGCCTTCGTCATGCAGGGACTGGGTAGCGGCGCCATCGCGCTGGCCGGCACCGAAGCGCAAAAGAGGAAGTACCTGAAGAAAGCGGCCACGGGCGATGCCATCGCGGCGTTCGCCCTCTCGGAACCGGACGCGGGTTCGGATGTCCAGGCGATCAAGACCCTCGCGAAGCGAAAAGGCGATGGCTGGGCGCTCGACGGCACCAAGACCTGGATCTCGAACGGCGGCATCGCCGACTTCTACGTCGTGTTCGCGAAAGCCGAGGAGGGAATCAGCGCGTTCATCGTCGAGGCCGGCGAACTGGATGCATCCGAACGGATCGACATCGTCGCTCCGCATCCCATGGCGGTTTTGAAGCTGAAAGACAGCAAGGCGACTCTGCTGGGTGAAGCCGGGCAGGGCTTCAAGCTGGCGATGCGCAATCTCGACATCTTCAGGACCACGGTGGCGGGTGCGGCGCTCGGTTTTGCAAGACGTGCGTTCCACGAGGCGCTGACTCGCTCCCGGGACAGAAGCATGTTCGGCAAGACCCTGGCGGATTTCCAGCTTACCCAGGCCAAGCTCGCCGATATGGCGACGGCGATCGACGCGAGCGCGCTGCTGACCTATCGCGCGGGCTGGGAACGCGATGTGCAGAAGAAGCGCATCACCCGCGAAGCGGCGATGGCGAAGATGCACGCCACCGAAGCGGCGCAGCAGGTGATCGACGACGCCGTGCAGATCTGCGGCGGCTTGGGCGTGATGCGCGGCCACCCGGTCGAGAAGCTGTACCGCGAAGTCCGCGCGCTGCGCATTTATGAGGGTGCGACCGAAGTGCAGAAGCTGATCATCGCCCGCGACCTGTTGAAGTCGTGACCTACACGGCCCACACCGACACTTTCGTCCGCGACAACCTGCCGCCGAAGAGCGCATGGCCGGAGTTCCGCTTCGACCTGCCGGAGCTGAAGTACCCGGCGCGCCTCAACTGCGCCGCCGAGCTCCTCGACAAGCCGGTGACGCGCGGCCATGGCCACCGCATCGCGCTGCGCTCGCCCGACGGCGAGTGCACCTACACCCAGCTCTACACGCACGCCAACCGCCTCGCGCACGTGCTGACCAAGGAGATGGGCCTGAAGCCCGGCAACCGCGTGCTGCTGCGCGGCCCGAACAATCCGATGATGGCGGCGTGCTGGCTCGCGGTAATGAAAGCGGGAGGCGTGGCGGTCGCGACGATGCCGCTGCTGCGCGCGAAGGAGCTCACCGACATCGTCACCAAGGCGGAGGTCACACACGCGCTGTGCGACAAGCATCTCGCGGACGATCTCGAAGCCGCGCTGCCGAACTGCCCGTCCTTGAAAACCATCAAGTACTGGTACGACGACGCGGCGGACTCCCTCGATTCTCTGGTCCTCAAGCAGCCGCTGACCTACGGCAACGTGCCGACGGCCGCCGACGATCCCGCGCTCATCGCTTTCACCTCGGGCACGACCGGCAAGCCTAAGGGCACCGTGCACTTCCACCGCGACGTGATCGCGATGTGCGACACCTTCGCGCGCTCGTGCGTGCGCATGAGCAAGGACGACATCGTCTGCGGCACGCCGCCGATCGCCTTCACCTTCGGCCTGGGCGGGTTGCTCTGCTTCCCGCTGCGCTACGGTGCCTCGAGCGTAATGATGGAGAAGCTGTCGCCCGAGCTCCTGCTCGAGACCATCCAGCGCTTCAAGGCGACGACCTGCTTCACCTCGCCGATCATGTATCGCGGCATGGCCGCTATTGCAGACCGATTCGAGCTGGGCTCCCTGAAAACCTGCGTTTCGGCCGGCGAGGCGCTGCCCGACGCGACGCGACAGGCGTTCAAGCAGGCGACCGGCGTCGAGATCATCGACGGCATCGGCTCGACCGAGATGATCCACTGCTTCATCTCGCACACGCCCGAGCGGGTGCGGCGCGGCGCGACCGGCTATGCGATTCCGGGATACACCGCGACGGTGCTCGACGAAGACGGCAAGCCCTGCAGGCCGGGGGTTGTGGGACGCCTGGCGGTGAAGGGGCCGACCGGCTGCCGCTATCTCGCCGACGAGCGCCAGCGGAGCTACGTGCAGAACGGCTGGAACGTCACCGGCGACGCCTACCTGATGGACGAGGACGGCTACTTCTTCTATCAGGCGCGCACCGACGACATGATCATCTCCGCCGGCTACAACATCGCCGGTCCCGAAGTCGCGCCGAGGGCGGCGTGGTCGGGGCGCCGGATCCGGAGAGGGGCACGATTGTGAAAGCCTTCGTGGTCTTGAAAAAAGACTTTCCAAAAGACGATTCGACGGCGAGAGCGCTTCAAGACCACGTCAAGCAGGCGATCGCACCGTACAAGTATCCGCGCGCCATTCAATTCGTCGACGCATTGCCGCGCACCGA